>JAHDEO010000122.1 GCA_020628725.1 Saprospiraceae bacterium | reverse complement strand
ATTCATTCATTCGACATTCAGAATTCACTCATTCCCTTTAAGCATTGCCTCATTTAAGCATTTAAGCATTATGAATATAAGACCAAGAAGGAATAGACGCACAGCAGCCATACGCGGTATGGTGCGCGAAACACATATGACGACAGATAACCTGATTTATCCGCTTTTTTTGGTGGATGGAAAAGGGGTGAAAGATGAGATTAAGTCTCTACCCGGAAATTTTCGTTGGTCATTGGATAAGCTGCTGCCGGAAGTGGAAGAATGTATGGAATTGGGCTTGCGAAACTTTGTGATGTTTCCTGCTGTACCGGAGGAATTGAAGGATAAAACAGCGACTTACAGCTATGCAGCCGATAATTTTTATCTGAAAGCAGCTCAGACTTTTAAGGAGAAATTTCCTGAGAGTACCTTGATTAGCGATGTGGCGATGGACCCGTATAGTTCGGATGGGCATGATGGTTTGGTAGAAAACGGGCGTATTTTGAATGATGAGACTTTACCAATTTTGGCGAAGATGTCGGTAGCTCAGGCTCAGGCGGGATTTGATGTTATCGCACCATCGGATATGATGGATGGGCGTATAGGTGCGATCCGCGAGGCACTTGACGAAGCAGGTTATACGGAGACAGCAATTATGTCTTACACGGCGAAATATGCGAGTGCATTTTACGGTCCGTTTCGGGATGCCTTGGACTCTGCCCCAAAGGCAGGCGATAAAAAAACGTATCAAATGGATCCCGCCAATCGTATGGAAGGTCTACGCGAAGCGATGCTCGATGAGGAGGAAGGCGCGGATTATATGATGGTGAAGCCTGCACTCAATTATTTGGATGTGATTGCTTTATTGAAAGAGCATACAACGTTGCCGATTGCGGCGTATCATGTGAGTGGCGAGTGCGCAATGTTGATAGCTGCTTGTCAAAATGGTTGGTTGGATTTTGAACAAGCTATGCCCGAAACGTTGTTATCTATACGTAGGGCGGGCGCTGATGTGATTTTGACGTATTTTGCGAAGCAATATGCGCGGGTGGTACAGGGGTTGGAGATTGGTTTATAAATTTGAGAGGTTAGGAACGTGGATTTGGCAGATTTAACAGATTTTTCTTATGAATACAACAACACAAACAGACACTTTAAAAAGGGTCAAGCAAATACTGGAAAATTACCTCGTTGATAAAAAATTGCGGAAAACGCCGGAGCGTTTTGCGCTGTTGGAGGCAATATATACGCGTGATGACCACTTTGACGCGGAGACTTTGTATGTGGAAATGAAAATGAAAAATTACAAAGTCAGTCGAGCTACGGTGTATAATACGTTGGATATTTTGCAGGAGTGCAAATTGGTGATTAAACATCAATTCGGCAGTAAACTGGCGCGGTATGAAAAGTCATTTGGTTATCAGCAACATGACCATTTAATTTGTGTGGAGTGCAATAAAATTCTTGAGTTTTGCGACCCGCGCATCCGAAATATCCAGAGTATGGTAGAGGATATTTACGGGTTTAAAATTGACAGTCATTCGTTGAATTTCTATGGTACTTGTTCAGAAGACTGTGCAGAGCGACAACGCAGGAAAGAACGCTGATCTAATTGAGAATGGAAAATTTATAATTGAGAATTATTTGTGATTAAAACAAACACGTAATAAAACGTTGTTTTTAGCAGCTTATAAAACGAATCACGAATTAACCAATTACGAATCACGTAACTAAGGTTTTGAAATTATATAATAAAATAGATAAACGAGTTTTAAAAGAACAACTCGAACAAGACGAGCAAAAGCGCATTACCTTGTCATTTTACCAATATGCCCATATTGGAAACGTGCGGGTATTTCGCGATCACATGTATGCGCGATGGTCAGATGTAGGCGTATTTGGGCGAATTTATGTCGCGCATGAAGGTGTGAATGGTCAGATTTCGGTGCCGGAAAATCGTTGGGAAGATTTTCTGCGGGAGATGAATGATATTACTTTTTTGGAGGGGATCCGACTCAATATTGCGATTGAAGATGATGGTAAATCATTTTACAAATTAAAAATAAAAATACGCCATAAGATAGTTGCGGATGGTTTGAATGATGAGACGTTTGATGTGACTAATCGCGGCATACACCTTGATGCTCAAAGGTTTAACCAACTCGCTGAAAATGATAACACAATTATCGTAGATATGCGAAATCACTATGAAAGCGAGGTCGGGCATTTTGAGGGAGCGATTTGCCCGGATGTGGATACATTTCGTGAGGCATTACCTTTGGTAGAGAAGCAATTAGAAGAGGATAAGGATAAAAATATCGTGATGTACTGCACGGGCGGGATTCGTTGTGAAAAGGCAAGTGCGTATTATAAGCATAAGGGGTTTAAGAATGTTTTCCAACTTGAAGGTGGTATTATCGAATATGCACGGCAGGTGGAAAAATTGGGCTTAGACAATAAATTCAAGGGTAAAAATTTCGTGTTTGACGATAGGTTAGGCGAGCGGATTAGCGAAGAAATTATCAGTGAATGTCATCAATGTGGAAAGCCTTGTGACACGCACACCAATTGCGCGAATGAGGCTTGCCACCATTTATTTATTCAATGTGAAGCGTGCGCTGAAAAGTACAACAAATGCTGCACCGAAGTTTGTCAAGCCTATAATACATTGCCCGAAGATACGCGCAAAGAGCTTCGCAAAGGCATCGTAGCACACGACCGACAATATGTGAAGGCGCGGACTTCGCCTTTTTTAGAAAATAAAGAAATACAAGCTAAGGTGTGGGAGTTGGTGCGTGGATGAATGCCACAAGTTGACCATTATCACAAGAACGGAATCCGAGTGATTCGTAGAAGCCTCTCGTTTCGGGTGTGTCGTCGGTTAGCAAGACTTTCTGGCGAACGGATTTGTATTCTTCCAAAATTTTCTCTATCAATTTCCTTCCAATCCCTCGTCGTTTATGGCTTTTTAGCACCAAAACATCCTGCACATAGATGATGGTCAATCCATCTCCTACCACACGAATCAGTCCGACAAGTTGTTCATTTTCCCAAGCAGTATATACGAATAAAGATTGGCGGATGGATTGCGTAAGTTGTTCAGGGTTAAGGGTATAAGCAGACCAGCCTGCATCATTGTATAAATTCAATAATGCAGGCTGGCCAATATCTTTTTGTGTCTTATAAAGAATTTCAGTCATTAGACAACAGGCTCAGGTTCTGGCGCAAGTTCGGGTTCAATTTTTTTCTCGTATTCTCGCTTTCGTTTTAGTTTTTCAATTTCTTCTTCTCGTCTCCTATCTGCTTCGATAGCATCTCTTACGAATTTAATCACTGCTAAAAACAAGAGTGTCAACAAAATACCCCCTATCGCATACTTGATACCTTCGTTTATCAAACTAGGCTTTTCATACCCCAGTGGATATACAGGCTCGTCGATAGATACCAAATAAGGCGTTTCTCTTTTCAAAGTAAAGTTCAATACTTCAACACTTCTTACCAATTCAAGATATATTGCATTGAGTACTTCTACACTTCTTCGTAGACGAATGTCTTCTATCAAAGCCCGCGCTGAAATCAAATTTTTGTTGGCATCTTGAAACTTAGCGTAGCGTGCCTCTGCAACTTTAAGTTCAGCAGCGATGGAATCTTTTCGATATTCCATCTGGTCGTAATTGTTCTTATTTTTTTCATTGAGCTTTTCTTTGTAAAAATAAGCCAGTTCTTCATAGAGGGTCTTGGTAAATTCTACTGCAAAAGGCTGCGACGCTGCACTAATTTTCATTTCGATGATACCCGACCCCCTAATCTCAGTCTTTAAATGCCTGTTCTTTATCTGATTCCAGAGAACATTGAGTACGATATTTTCATCAGGTCTGAAATTTTCTACATCATCTCGCAAAAACCAAAAGTCAATAAATTTGACAGCTTCTTTTTCTTCCCATTTTTCATACAACTTGAATTCACGAAGATAATGATTCGCAAAATAATCTTCAACGCCGTTGATGGTTACTTTTTTAAATAATGCAGAGCTGACAATTTGGCGCGTTCCCATGAATTCGACAATACGGTCAAAATCCACATTATCAAGACTTTGCAAACCAAACTGTCCCATTAAACTCGACAAACCGCCGCCGCCGCCGCCACCTGTACCTTCTTCGTACAGGGTAAATGTAAGTCTGGCATTGAATTTTGGAGGAGTCGTGTATACTACATAAACACGATATGCCGCCAAAGCCAATGCAACTAACAACAACAGCCACCATCTTTTCAAAAAATAGATGGAGTAGCTTTTGATGACACGAATAATTTGACCTATCGTGATAACTTCTTCATCAATATATTTTTCTCTCATGATACGAGATTTTGGCTAATTTTTAGGTTCGTTGTCCCGTGTGTTTTGTTCTTTGCAATGATACTTAGGGCAAAGTACACAAGACAGCGAAATGAAGAACACGCATATTATGACGTATTTTTGCCATAATTTGTTACTTATAGCCCTATTTTTTTCTACTATTGTCCAAAAGTTCTATCTGCCAACAATAATAATGTTAATACAGAAGTAGCTTGTGCTACTATCGTAGAGAATACTTCTGACCACTCTCTTCTTCTTTCACCGTCTTCGTCGGTTAATCCTCTTCTTTCTTTCTTAACTTTTTGGTCTACACTGACCACAGCTCCCGCATCTACTTTAGGATATACTTTGAAAAGTCCATAGTTTTTGGTCTTCTCAACATAGCCATTAGGATTGACGACTGTGATAAGATTTTTACGCCCGTTTTTCATCTTTCTATCCACTCCTGTACCATATTTATTGACGTAAAATTTAGCCCGACGCCCTTTATGATGTGGCGCATTAATTCTTCCTAATGTATCAATATCAGGATAACGAATTGCTCCCATAACAGATACGAGATCTTTGTGTTTTGGAATGCTAATCACATCCCCTGCTTTGAGTACGTAATTGAAGCGCGACCCCGGATTTTTGATGGCTCTATCCAAATCAAGTATAACACGTCCAAGACTATCTTCCATACGAATGAGTGTCGCACCTTTCGGGAAAGCGGCATCCGTAAGTCCACCAGCTCTCTGAATAACACTCAAAATAGTTTCTTGCTTATCTGTCAAGGTATATTCTCCCGGATAGACAACTTCTCCATTGAGTACAATATTTTGTTGGAGCTCAAATTCCGGTGCTTGGCGTACAAATATCTGGTCATAAGGTTTTATTTTGAAGTCACCTTGCTGACCTTCCAATACCAGCCTTCTATCCACTCTTACTGTAGCAATATTCACTTGTGTTTTCTTTTCCTCATCAAACTCAATACGTGATATTTCTATCCGCCCCTCGGCAGCTTGTTCGCGCAAACCTCCCGCAAGATAAATGACATCAGAAAGTGTCATATTCGGGCTATATACAAAATCACCGGGTACGCGAACAGCACCATTGATTTCTACACGTACATCTTTATCCTCAAATCGGTCTTTAGGGAAAATAACAAGTACATCATTTGGCAATAACGTCTGGTTAGCAGAAGATTCCGGGACATTGACAGCTTCCTGAAGGTCTACACGCAACCATTTTCTCCTGTCATTTCCATCTACACGCTGAATGTAACCATAACGCGCTGCATCCTTCATTGTACCTCTGGCAAAAAATACCGCATCTTTTACTTTGAGGTTCTCGTCATATCTGAATTTCCCGGGATTACGAACGTGCCCTTCTACGAAATAATTATAACTATCTTCAAATTCTGATTTTGCAGCAATACTGATTACATCAAATGACTTGAGTTCAATGTTATCTTCAGCAGCAGGGTTCGTCATGATACTATTTATATCAATCGGAATATATTTTTTGGACATATCATCATCTCTTCTCACTACATAAGCTCTCTCTGTCAATGAATTATCTTTGATACCTGCTTTTCTAAGAATGTCGCTCACGCGTGTACCCGGCGTAAGTTCGTAATTACCGGCTACTTCTACCTCACCCTCTACCGCTACAAAATTTTCATATTCTTTTTCGATGGTATAAACCTGAATTTGATCACCTGTCATCAATTCTCTATCACGCCCGGTGGCGAGTAAGTCTTTAAAATTCACATCAACCAGTACCTTCTCATCATCGCCATACCGTTCTATTTGAATATTGCTTTTGTAAGCCCTCGCACCAAATCCACCGGCATAATCAATCGCGTCTACCAAGCCTTCATTTGGTAGCATTTCATAGCGCATTGGGCGTTTGACGGCACCATTTACGCGTACCAGTTTTCCGGCAGTAGGTATATGTATGATGTCATTATCTCGCAAATAAAATTCATCTATAATGGAAGGATTCTCAAGATATTTATACACATCAAGTACTTTATCCGGTTCGCCTGAGCGACGTACGGTAATGGTTCGTACACTACCCGTTTCATTCGGACCGCCTGCCGCAGTCAAGGCATTGAATGCTGTATTCAAAGCAGACATTTTGTAGCTTCCCGGTTGGAAGACTTCTCCGTAAATACCTACTGTAATCAGGCGAGAATAGTTGAGTATGACCTCTATTTGCGTATCTTTATCTTTGGTATTATATTGATTCGCAAAATTCTCTTTTATGGATTCTACCGCCGCTTTATGTGTCAAACCTTTTAGATAAAGACGCGACATACGAGGAGGTTGAATGTAACCCTCTTCGTTAACCTCAAATTCACCATTGTACTCCGTATTTCCCCATATTGAAATGGCAAACTCATCACCAATGCCTACGATATAACTATCCGGTGCTTGAAAATCTTCCAACTGATTGAGTAAAGTCAGTGTTTTATTTCTGAAAATACCTTTTCCGTAGGTATCTTCTTCTTGTTCTTGCACGATAATAACCTCTTCCTCATCGTCTACTATCCCAATTTCTTCTTCGAGTTCCTTTTGTTCTACCAATTTCTCAGCTTCTTTAAGAATATCCTCCTGTTCTTCGGCAGCTTCCTTTGCTTTTTCATCAGCAATCTCTTTGGCTTGCTCTTTAGCAGGATCTATGTATTCCGTGGTTCCTATAACGTTGATTTTACTTTCATCGATACGCTCAATCAATTCGCCACTGGAGATTTCACCGCTGTCAATTTTATCTTGAATTGCCTGTTGGTCTAAGCCCATTTGTTCTACTTGGTCCATTACAGCGTCAGGTACTTGGGCATAGCCAACATTACACACCAAGGTAGATACCAATAGAATAAAAAATATCTTTTTCATGTGATAGTTTATTCGTCGTCTGTTTAATGAGCAAATGAATAGATGAATAAATGGAAAACATTTACCCATTTTGTCATTTAATCATATACTCATTTCCAACTCACGAGTATTGTTTTTCGTAATAATCTTTATATTCACCGGAGGTGACATTATCCAACCAATCTTGGTTGCTTAAATACCATTTAATGGTTTTTCGGAGTCCTGTTTCAAAGTCAATAGATGGTTTCCAGCCTAATTCGCGTTCGATTTTGGAGGCATCTATCGCGTAGCGACGGTCGTGTCCGGGACGGTCTTTCACGTAGGTAATCAACTTACGTGCCGAGCCTACTTCACGTCCCAATTCTTCATCCACCATATCGCACATCAAGTTGACGAGGTCAATATTCGTCCACTCATTGTGACCGCCGATATTGTATGTTTCACTATCTTTTCCTTTATGGAAAACAATGTCTATCGCTTCGGCGTGGTCTTGTACCCATAGCCAATCGCGCGTATACAAACCATCGCCATACACCGGCAGTGATTTTTCTTGCTTAATGTTGTTGATGAATAGCGGGATTAGTTTTTCGGGAAATTGGTATGAACCGTAATTATTGGAACAATTAGAAATAACTATTGGTAGCTCGTATGTGTGTTGATACGCTCGTACAAAGTGGTCGGAACTTGCTTTCGCAGCCGAATAAGGCGAGCGTGGGTCATAAGGTGTTTCTTCTGTGAAATAAGTCTCTTCACCAAGTCGCAATGCGCCATACACTTCATCCGTCGAAACGTGGTAAAAGCGTTTCCCTTCTGTACTATCTGCCCAATGAATCTTCGCGGCATGTAGCAAATTGAATGTTCCTAAAACATTCGTTTTCAGAAAATTCAGAGGGTCTGTAATCGACCTGTCTACATGTGTTTCAGCCGCCAAATGGATTACACCATCAAATTTGTGTAGAGCAAATAGCTCCATCACAAAATCTGTATCCACAATATCACCTTTAATGAAGGTGTAATTCGATGCAGTTTCAACGTCTTTTAGATTATTCAAATTACCTGCATAGGTCAATTTATCTAAGTTAATAATCTGATAATTGGGGTATTTATTGACAAATAATCTGACGACATGAGAGCCGATAAATCCGGCACCGCCGGTGATAAGTATTTTCATGAATAAGTTTTGAAGTTTAAGTTTAAGTTTAAGTTTAAGTTTAAAAAAGACATAATTAACAATTTGTAAAATATAAATTTAATTGAAAATTAAATTTTTAAACTTAAACTTAAACTTAAACTTAAACTTATTTCAAGACCTTCTTAAAGTATTCGTAAGTTCGTCTGAGTCCTTCTTTTCGGTCTACTTTGGCTTCCCAGCCAAGTATCTGTTTAGCTTTGGTGGTATCGGGTCTGCGTTTTTTAGGGTCGTCTTTTGGAAGGTCTTTGTATATGATTTCCAATTCTTTATCTTCAACGAGATTGATGATTTCTTCTGCAAATTCTTTTATCGTAATTTCATCAGGGTTTCCAATGTTGACGGGTAAATGATAATCACTCATCAAGAGTCGATAAATACCTTCCACCAAATCATCTACATAACAAAACGAGCGTGTCTGTGAACCATCTCCAAATACTGTAAGTGGCTCACCATTAATGGCTTGCGAAAGAAATGCAGGTAACGCCCGCCCGTCGTTGGTACGCATACGCGGACCGTAGGTATTAAAGATTCGAACGATGCGTGTTTCTAAGCCATGTACATTGTGGTAAGCCATTGTGAGGGCTTCCTGAAAACGTTTGGCTTCATCGTATACGCCACGCGGACCGATGGGATTTACATTGCCCCAATATTCTTCATTTTGTGGGTGTACCTCCGGATCGCCGTAGACTTCGGAGGTGGACGCTACAAGGATTCGCGCATTTTTTGCTTTTGCCAATCCAAGCAAATTATGAGTGCCGAGTGAACCTACTTTCATGGTCTGAATCGGCATTTGCAAATAATCAATCGGACTCGCAGGCGAAGCGAAGTGCAGGATGTAATGCAATTCGCCCGGAACGTGGACAAATTTGGACACATCGTGATGATAAAACACGAAATTTTCATGCGAAAACAAGTGTTCGATATTTCTCAAACTACCTGTTATCAAATTGTCCATTCCGATGACTTTGAAGCCTTCAGTAATGAATCTGTCGCACAAATGTGAGCCAAGAAAACCCGCCGCACCTGTTATGAGCACTTTTTTCATACGTTCACTTCTTTTTCTACGTTAACAATCTCTCTACCAATGCTTTCGTAGTAAAAGCCATGCTCACGCATTTGCTCGATACCGTAAAGATTTCGTCCGTCAAAAATGACTTTATTTTCACCAAGATGACTTTTCACCTTCTCGAAGTCGGGTGTACGGAATACGCTCCATTCAGTGATAATTGCCAAAGCATCTACATTTTCGATAGCTTCGTATTGTGTTTTCGTAAGTTGAATTTTATCTCCAAATTCGGCGGCTACATTGTCCATTGCTTCGGGGTCGTATGCTTTAATTTTTGCACCAGCTTCGAGCAGTTCTTGTATAATGTATAAGGCAGGTGCTTCGCGGATGTCATCCGTATTGGGCTTGAAGGATAAGCCCCAGATACCGATGGTTTTCCCCGTCAAATCCTCACTGAAATATTGCGTAATTTTTTGAACCAAAATACTTTTCTGAATGCGATTGACCTGCATAACAGAGTTGAGTATTTTGAAATCGTATTCGTTTTCTTCTGCGGTTTTGGCGAGGGCTTGTACATCTTTCGGAAAGCAGCTTCCGCCATAACCGACACCGGGAAAGAGGAAACGTTTGCCGATACGATTATCGCTACCCATCCCTTTGCGTACCATGCTCACATCTGCACCTAATTTTTCACACAAATTCGCAATTTCATTCATAAAGGAAATTCGCGTAGCGAGATACGAATTGGCGGCATACTTGGTCAATTCGGCAGAGCGTTCATCCATGAAAATGATAGGATTTCCTTGTCTGACAAAAGGCTCATAAAGGCGTTTCATAATAGTACGCGCTTTATCAGAACTTGTGCCAATCACTACCCTATCCGGTTTCATAAAATCATCTACGGCAACGCCTTCACGCAAAAACTCAGGATTAGAAACAACATCGAATAATGACTCATCCAAACCTGCGGCGAGTTCGGCATGTACCTTTTCGGCAGTGCCTACGGGTACAGTACTTTTATCGACCACAACTTTGTAATCCTTGATTATCACGCTTAGTTGGCGAGCAACGCCGAGTACATAGGAGAGGTCTGCGGAGCCATCTTCACCCGGCGGTGTAGGTAATGCCAGAAAGATAATTGCTGCATCTTTGATGGCTTCGGCAAGGTCGGTAGTAAATTTGAGCCTGCCCTGACGGGTATTTCTATCAAATAACAGGTTGAGTCCCGGTTCGAATATGGGAACTATACCCGATTGCATTTTTTTGACTTTTGCTTCGTCAATATCAACGCAGGTAACGTTGTTGCCGGTTTCTGCAAAACAAGTGCCTGTGACGAGTCCTACATAGCCGGTTCCAACTACGGCAATATTCATATTAAAGTTTAAGTTTAAGAATAAGTTTAAGCTTAAAGCAACCAAAAGAATTGATTATCAACCCTTTACACTTAAAACAAAACCAACTTAATCTTATTCAATTATTTACTTCTGAAAACCTATTTCGAGCATCATTTTTATCCTACCCAAATATAGACGCAAAAAACATGGAAAGGAACATATCCACCCTTGAATTTTAAGGGTGCAAATATAAGGATAAGTATTGGTATACCGTAGTTCATTTGCTTGCAAATGAAAAAATCCAAAAAACAAATTCCTCTCGGCTTAGCCGAGACCAAATTGTATGGTGTTCTATTGGAATTTGGTACTTGTAACTTGGGATTTACTCAAGTCTATGACTTGAGTTGCCGTAGTTTTATTTGAAATGAAATACGCGACAATTAGCATATATCGGACGGACTTTTCAGTCTTAAAACCAGTTGACTCAAAGAACTTTGTAATGCAAAGTTATTTTTAAAATTGAGAAAAAGCAAATTCAGTGCCATTATTTTTGATGGTTAAATTGAATTCAATCGGAAAAGTGAGAAGAGATAGGTGAGCACCAAAGACAGGAAAATAGACTTAAAAATCTAATTATCATTTATTTATAAGAAAAATGAAGCAGCCCGTAAGCGAATGCTTACGGGCTGTTTTATCATTTGAGGAAGTGTAAAAATCGTCTATTTTGCTACAATCATTTTATTGCTCGCAACGGGAGTTCCATCTACGATAAGTGTGTAAACATACGTTCCACCTGCTAAATTATCAGCTTGTATAGTAACTTGTCCTGATTTTTGGTTGCCACTCAAGTTGTAATTAGCCACTTGTGTACCCAATAAATCCGTAACTATAAGTTGTGCCTGCGTGGTGTTTTCCGGCAATTCGTAATTGATTACTGTAGAATTTTTGAAAGGATTCGGATTGTTTTGGAAAACTTTTCCTGTAGGTTGTGCATTGATACGCAAATCGTTCTGCGGTGTAGTTTCAGTTTCCTCCTGTGCAGGTATCGCTCCGTTAGAAACCAATGCTTCAAGTTGGTCGATACGCGCTTGTTGTTCTTCGATGAGAAGTTGTTGCTCTTGCATACCATTGATAAGTACCGGAATCAAGGCTACATAATCCACACCAAGATGTGCGCTGGCTTTTGTGACTTTGTTACCTTCTTCATCTCTGAAAACCTCTTCAGACTTAACTACCTCACCAACAATTGGTTGCAATTCCTGCGCAATCAATCCAAGTTTAGTGCCTTCGTCTTCTTGTGCTTTGTACGTGTAGGTTACGGGGCGCATCTCCATGATTTCTTCAAGACCATAATCCATGTCCTTGATATTGGACTTGAGGTTGCGGTCAGAACTGGAAATCAATGAACCACAGTAGTATAAATTATTCCAGCGATTGGTAGAACGTCCGAGGTTATCCAAGCAGTCATTTGTAGATGAAAAGTGAGAATTAACCCCCATCACAAAAGAACCTGCATCAGAAAATGTCTCAGCAGAACCAATCGTTACATCTCCAAAAAACTGAGAATTTTGTCGGGTGCCCGGTGTACCACTGCCGCCTGTACCTATGCGGGCAGCGAGTTCATTGCCATGTACATAAAATTTGTGTCCTATACTATTGGCATAAGCCGAACCCGGTCCGTAAGTATTATACCATACCTCTGTACCGTAAGCGTGTGAGACTCTATTATCCGCAGCATTGGACTCCTTCCATAAGCGGATTTTACCTCTTCGATGTGCTGATGAGGTTGTAATATCACCGTTGACATCCAGTTTCACTTGAGGAGCGGTCGTACCAAGACCGATATTGCCTGTAGTACCTATCATCAAGTGTGCACCGGACGTGCGATAGCCCAGACCAAGACCGGAAGCAGTTACTTCGATATTTCCCCAATCATTACTGTTGTATTCTCTCAAAACCAAACCATAAGAAGCATCTTTGGGTTTTAGGTCTATGAAACCGCCACTACCGGCTGTCAGTCTAAAATCGCCTGTGTTACCAACGATATCATTACCACGAACACGCAAATCGCCATTTACATCGAGTTTGTAAGTAGGGCTGGTCGTGCCTATACCTACGTTGCCCGTAGTGCCTATCATCAAGTGTGCGCCGGACGTACGATAACCCAGACCAAAACCGGAAGCAGTTACTTCGATATTTCCCCAATCATTACTGTTGAACTCTCTAACGACTACACCGTAAGAGGCATCTTTGGGTCGGAGGTCTATAAAACCACCACTACCGGCTGTCAATCTGAAATTGCCGGTACTACCAAAGATATCATTACCTCTAATACGCATATCACCATTTACGTCAAGCTTGTAAACAGGGGCACTCGTACCAATACCTACATTGTCATTCGTCCATAGGTTGATACCCGCATTTGTCCATTGAGCTTGTGCAAAACCACAACAAAATAATGCAAAAAGCACCGAAAGTAATCCTTTAAAATTTTTCATTTTTCTTCTTTTTTAGTGAAAAAATAAAGTTAACATTGATTTTAATTGTACAATTAAATTAGCGAATTCATACATCTATCCTATTCGATAAAAAAAAGTCACCCAGAAACTTTATATTTTTTTAGCAAATCTTACTTATTGATTTAAAGTTTTTAATAAATTATCTAAAATAACATACACATAAAATCTACCTCTTATTCTCCTTTTATCCATCTTTTCAAATGTTATAATTCAATGCCTTTTTTGCCATTCCAATAAAATCACTTAACTTTCGCATTCATCAATTTAGAATAATATGCGTATACTGATTTTCTTGTTAATGATCGTGTGGGCAAACCCGTTTTTTGCTCAGGAAAAAACAGCAGAAGAAAAGCCATTACCCAATATGCTGCACGTCAATTTTGCTTATGGTTTTCAATTGCCGGGTGCGGATTTGGCAGATAGGTTTGGAACAAACTCAAATATGAATGTAGGTACTCAATACATGGTAGGAAAGTTCATATTTGGAGCAGAGGGCGAGTTGTTTTTCAGTGATAATATCAAAGAAGATGTATTGGCATTTATGCGTACTGATGATCTTGCTATTATCGGCAATGAACGCGAATACACTAACGTCCTTTTGGGCGAACGTGGGTGGTATGTGGGCGCATTGGGCGGCGCGATTATTCCTGTCTTTCCCAATGCCAAACGCTCAGGTATTCGCTTTACGCTCGGTGTTGGATTTATGCAACACAAAATCAGTATCCGCGACCAAGCCGGGGAAGTTACCCAACTCATGGGTGAGTATAAAAAGGGCTACGATAGACTAACTAATGGCTTGGCTATCAAGGAGTTTATCGGCTATCATTATTTCAGCAAAAATCGCCTTATCAATGTCTTTGCGGGCTTTGAATTTACACAAGGCTTTACCAAAAGTCGCCGTAGCTTCAACTACGATACCATGATGCGCGATGACTCCAACCGACTTGATTTGCTACAAGGAATTCGCATTGGCTGGACACTGCCTTTCTTTTATGATGCGGATGATAAGTTTTACTATTAATGAGTGAATGAGCGAATTTTGAATTTTGAATGAATGAACTTACTCTACAATTTCGCTATTCACTGCTATGTGCTTGCTATTCGTATTGTTTCATTGTTCAATCCGAAAGCACGAAAATGGATACATGGTCGGCGTGGTATTTTTGAGAAATTAAACACACAAATGAATATCCTGCGAACTGGAAGCTCGCGTTACGTGTGGATACATGCAGCATCGTTGGGCGAGTTTGAGCAGGGGCGTCCCATCATCGAAGCTATCAAACAAAAATATCCCGACACTAAAATCATTCTAACCTTTTTCTCCCCTTCCGGCTACGAGATTCGCAAGAACTACGAAGGCGCAGACATTGTGTGTTATCTTCCTGCCGATACGCCACGCAATGCACGCCGATTCCTTGACATCATACAGCCCGATTTAGCCATTTTCATTAAATACGAATTTTGGTATAACTATTTGACTACCTTAAAATTACGCCACACTCCTACCCTACTCGTTTCTGCTATTTTTAGAGAAAAACAAATCTTTTTCCGCCCTTACGGGCAATTTTTCAAACGTATGCTAACGTGTTTTGAGCATATTTTTGTGCAAGATGATTTTTCATTAAAATTATTAGAAAAAAGCAAAATCGCACACGCGAGTATCGCGGGTGATACGCGCATGGATCGCGTGTATCAATTGAGTCAAAATCCAAAACAATTTCCTCTCATAGAAGCCTTCAAAGGAGAAAATGACCTGCTGATTTGCGGCAGTACGTGGCGTGAAGATGAGGTGTGGTTGTTGGATTTTTTGAATAAAACAGAACACCCCGTAGAGACGCGATTAATCGCGTCTCTACGACATAAAACCATCATCGCTCCACACGACGTTTCCGAATCACATATTCAATACATTCTTGCCAATTTGGAGGTAAAAACCGTGCGCTACTCTCAGGCGAATTTGGAAACCATAGACGATGCTCAAGTCTTGATAATCGACAATATCGGTATGTTATCCTCCATTTATCAATATGGAAAATGGGCGTATATCGGCGGTGGATTCGGGGCGAGTATTCACAATACGCAGGAAGCATTCGTGTATGGCTTACCGGTGATTTTTGGTCCGCAATATCATAAGTTTAAAGAGGCAGTAGATTTGGTGGCGCAAGGTGGAGGATTTACCGTACATTCGGGAGCAGAGTTTGAAACAGTTTTCCAAAAATTACAGGATGAAAATACGTACAACACCGCTTCACAAATCTGCCTCGCCTATGTAGAACGCAATAAAGACGCAACTGAAAAAATCATGTCTTACATAGAAAATATGTTCATCAACTAGGAATAAAATTTAATTCATTCTTCAAAATTTAAATTTTGGAGTTGACCTAGATCGCCGCTTTTTCCGATTAAAAATGTAACCAAGACGGAAACCAACAAAATAATGGGGTGAAATCCCCAAGTAAGTCCCCCTTACTCCTACCCCTGCATGAACCCCCAATTGAAGGTTGGACTTAAAGGTTTTTTGAAAGCCTATTACGGCTCCCGCCTTAAATGTAGGGTCAAAGCGTCCTCGTGCCCTTCCATAAATATTAATCGGATTAATTGAATAACTAAAACGCGGTGCAATATAAAATCCCGTATTTTTGAAAACGCTACGCCCTCTATTTATTCGCTGTTGTCGATTGAAATAGAAGCGATATTCTGCATCAAATGTTGGTAATAAACCGAAATAATATGGTCGTTTTGAATCATAAGCCGTTCTACTCGAAATAAACGGCACAAGCGTAAGGTTAGTCGAAAAGGTTTGATTCGGGGTGATTTGAAATTCACCACCAATTCCGGGATTGAGGAAGTTGAGTCTTAGGCTATGTTTTGAAAGGCTTACTTCTTGTGCGCTTAGTAATGTACCAAATGCCAAGAAGAAAACAGTGATTGCAATATTTTTCATATTAATTAAAAAAAGGTTACAAAATTGACGATAAATACTCGTCAGAAATTTTCGTGAAGTCGCTCTCTCAACGCATAAAAACACAACCATGCTGCTTAATCATTCCATTTTATGTTATCTTACGGCTTGTTTTAACTTTGATTTAAGACTTGGTAGTCATTCAAGTTAATACTTCTTCATCTCCAAATTGGACTTGATTCTTGATTCTTGATTCTTGAACTTGAACTTAAACCATGGTACTCGAAACATTAGATTGGATAATCATCGTTGGGTTTGCCGCGCTAATTGTCGGCGTAGGACTTTCTTACACGCGTCGTGCAGGTAAAAATCTGGATAGTTTTTTCTTAGGCGGACGTAATCTCCCCTGGTATATTGCGGGTATTTCGATGGTCGCTACGACTTTCGCTGCTGATACACCTTTAGCGGTCACGGAGTTGGTCGGGCAAAGTGGTATTGC
>JAHDEO010000121.1 GCA_020628725.1 Saprospiraceae bacterium | reverse complement strand
TATTTTTTAAATAATTTAGGGTAGTTTATTTTCTTCGTCTTCCCTTAAATTCATTCACAACCTAAATCTATTCTCGAAGTCTCATCATTGTTCGGAAAGCAATTACCTGTTAATAATGCCTCAGGTTCGTATCGCTTCAAATTAGGGTCACGCAAGCTGCGTTCGAGAAATAATGTCAAATCCTCAATTTCTTGTTCTGATAAATGTAAACGTTGGAATTCGTCGCTTAATTGAGCGTTGGGAACATTCGTATTTTCTGCCCGTCCTTCATTTTTGTATTCCACTACTTCACGAATAGAGGTAAATGAAGCACCATGCCCATAAAACGGTGAATCTGTCAGATTATACAATTGTGGTACTTTGAATTTGTAATCATCCGTAGCATCTTTTGTAAAACCTCCCCTACCCTTGTGTGCCGGGTTCGCGGGGTCGTAATTGACTACCTGAATTCCGTCTAAATCATTCATACCATAAGCATGAAACTCCATCGAATTCAACGCCGGACCTGTATGGCATTTCGCACAATTTGCCGTTTCAAAAAAGACGATTGCACCTCGTTTTTCGGCTTCATTCATTGCGCGATTATCTCCACGCAGCCACCGCTGAAAAGGGGCTTCATTGGCTAATAGTGTACGTTCATAAGCTGCAATCGCGAGTCCTGCTTGTTGCAGTTCATATCGTTCCGATAGAGGTATATTTGGAAAAGCTGCATCAAACATTGATTGATAACCTCCTGCTTCCACCATCTCAGCCGTACAGTCCATTCTATGTACGCCCATCCCTGCAATTGCCTGTGTTTCCAAGCCCTCAAAGCCCAAAGAATTCGTTTGCAAAGGCGATTCTGTCCCTTCCAAATCCGCCCACAAATCGCTCAGTCCCGTATTGACACCCGTTGCACCGAATTGACCATTCCAAAGGAGATTTTTCTGATAAGCCCCATTCATAGCAGAAGGAGAACGCAGTGGTTGGACATCCATATCCGAAGATGCATAATCTGAATTATGGAATCGTCCCTCTCCATTCACCCCAAAGCCAATTCCTCCTTCGCCAATGCCTTGCGGAATACCCGCCTGAAAACCTGCGCCTGCAAAGTGACAAGAAGCGCAGGAATAAGTCCGCAAACTCACTGCGTCCATAGGTTTTACACCAAGCCCTGTTTCATGGAAAAGCATTTTACCCAATTCCACCTTGGCAGCAGTTAAGGGGTTATTCGGATCTTGTGGGATTTTACTGAATTGATGACTTTCCGGTAATTTAAAGTAATCTCTTCCTTCGCCGTCGGAAGCATTAAAAAGTGCCGCATTCAGTTCAATATCCAAGATGTCATGATTTGAGGGGTCTTTTTGGCAAGCCGCTATCAATAGCAGACATGCTCCGTATATAATTATTAGCCTTTTATTCATGATGTTGTAAACACAAAAGATAAATTACTGCTCATTCAATATGAAAAGAGATGATTTCCAATAAGTAAGTGCAAGTACAAATTCAAGTATCAAGTTCAATAATTAATTCGCTTTCAGCGAATTGTGTAACATGAAAGTGTAATTCATTTTCGCCGAAGCACTTACTTAAAAAATTCAAATATGTTCTAAAAGAAGGGTAATTGCATGAGCAATAATCAAATAAATCAAGTGGGATGTAGTCTATTCGATGGTTTTACGAGCATTTATACGGGAAGGATGCAGAAGAAAAGACACAAAAAAACGCCACTTTATGGTTTTAAAACACAAAAATTAACTGTTTTAAGTTGCTATAAATTACAGTATAAAATAAATTGCAATCGCAATAATGATTTAAATAATTCATTCAGTCATTCAATATAATACACTCTCAGAAAACAAAAAAAAGTAAAAAATACAGTTTAAATCTCTTTAAATCAATTTTTTACACCAAAAAACTATATTAAAAGTACGTCAATAAAGCCGTCTCTTAGAAAATTACTCAGCAGCTCAAAACCCTATTTCGAGGCATAAAACACCTCACAAATAAATCAATACGAAATCGCTATTAAAATTTATTTTAAACAGAAAACTTGGAAACAGAACGCATTTTCTTTAATTTAGTCTATTTTTGGCAGTAAAAATAGTTTTATGTGTATAATAAGGCAAGGGGCTGTCAAAGATTAATTTTGGATAGCCTTTCAGAGATGTAAAGAAGTGATATGAAAAGATTGAATAAATCAGAAATGCTCCACTCTGCCATACATCAAATGACACAGAGCGAGAAGCGATTATTTAGGATGGAAATCAATAAGCTCAAAAAAAATAGTGACTACTCAAAAGTATTTGACTATATGTCAAATATAAAATTCTTCGATGAGCAAAAATTTAAGTCTTATCTCAAAAAAAATAAAATCACCAGCACACATACGACTATTAGTTATCTTTTTGATAAACTAATTACTTTTCTCACTTTACATCGTCCATCTTTATCAAGATTCCCTAAAATAAGATATGAGATTGAAAAAACAGCCGCTCTATCAGAAACAATGTATGAATTGGGCTTTATTCGACAGGCACATAAGATACGAAAAAAAGCTTATAAATTGGCTTTGGAACATAACCAATACGATTTAGCCGCATATAATTTCTTCTTATTATTTGCCACCGAACGTCAGCATAGCATACTCGAATTACCCTCCGTAGAGTCAAGTGAGAAAGCGGCTGAAACTAACTTTGGTGATCTTGCCAAATTGTGGAGCATCAAGATGCAACTACAGATAATGTCACAAAAAGCTGTTGATTTTTCTAGCGATATAAACACTACAGAAGAAGACTGGAAGTCCATCATTGAAAACCCCATATTTAGTCTTGATATTTATGAATTTGGTTTTGTAAGTAAAATTTTAGCTTTAAAGATTAAATCGTCATATCATTTATGGAATCTTGAATATGAAAAAAGTATAAAATTGACCAATGAGATAATCACCTTTTATAGAGAAGATAAGGAAAAATTTGTCGATTTTTTTGAGAATTTTTTGATAGCACATACCAATCTTTCCTCCTATTTATATTATACAAAACATGTGGATTTGAAGAAACATGCAGTCAAATTTGAGGAGTTATTGAATGAGTTTGAGGAATTAGCCGTTGATATTTCCAACGATAGGATGAGAAACATCTATACTTATCACGAGGTACTCAATTCATGTGTTCAACTACGTACCATCTTGCTTCAAGAATCTTTTACCATTCAAGAAGTAAATAAATGGAGTTTGACCGAAAAAACAGTTAAGAAACCATGGACTGCTGCGATAATTTCTATGCTTCTCTCCGCTTATATGTACTTATTATTGAAGCAGTATGACAAATTACAACATTATATTGATATGATAAAGAATACTGTATCGCCACATTCTTTTCCTCAACTGGAATGGGAATTGACATTACTTTCTTTGATAGCAGACTTTGAAGACAATGCAAATGTATATTTTCAAAACCAATTAAAAAATGCACTGCGTAGAAGTAAGTACAAAGGTACAGCCCCCAAAACCATTGTCTACATACTCCATCTACTCGGTAAACTAAGAAGGGCTCGATACCCGCAGAAAGTTCTCAAAGCAGCACTGCCCGAAATTACAGCACTCGAACCTCAAAGGTACACAAAGCTACATTTTTCTATCTGGGTCAGATGGCAACTTGAAGAATAGCTATATACACATGAACATTTCCCACCCAACATAGTGGTTCAAGACGTAAGTTTCAGACAGTTTTTACTTCGTTCTTTTTCGCCTCAATTTCGTTAGAGAACCGCTCGTTTAGCTCGGCTAAAGTCACGAACCTCTACCTCATTCAGACAAAAAATAACTTCGTCTAAACTATCCGAAACTTACGTCTTGAACCAATAGTTTCTTTTGGTTTTCGCTCATAATTGTGTTTGAATAAGAAGAAAATGCCGAACAAATAGCTAATCACCTGCTTTTTAAACAATTGTTTTTTAGTCATTTGGAAAGTTGGTGATACTATCAATAAACGTATTTTATCTCAAAAAAGAGCCGAATACGGACAACAAATTATTCAAAATTTATCAACTGAATTAACCGGGCGATTTGGTCGTTCTTATATGAATCGGGATGCACTACAAACGCAAGTGAGGGCGATTTTGGAACGGGAAGACATATAACGTTCAGTAGAAATAAAATAGTCCTGTAAATCAATGACTTACAGGACTATTTGTACCCACGACTGGAGTCGAACCAGCACGTCCATAATCGGACACTAGGCCCTCAACCTAGCACGTCTACCAATTCCGTCACGTGGGTAGAAAAGTTTAAGTTTAAGACGAAGATTAAGTTTAAAAACAAAATTGAACTTGTACTTGCGCTTGAACTTTCTTTCGGGCTGCAAAGATACGGTTATTTCATAGAGTATAACAAGTTTTGAACCTAAAAAATTCCCGTAGAGACGCGATTAATCGCGTCTCTACGCAACATTATATTTTTTCTTCCAACCAAAGGATGCCCCAACACACCAATAAGCCCATATAAAACCACCAAAGCGGCAGCCGCTGCACTATATTTTTTTGTAGGGTTGGATGTCGAAGATTTTCGGACATTTTTTGGGCTTGGTGCGCTTGATTGGCGCGGATTTGTTGGGCAATTTGGAGCGTTTGCCAGTCGCGAGTGGGTGCGTGTACGTATAGGTCGTGGGTGTCTCGCGGACGAGTGCTTGTTTGTAGCATATGCCAGCCTGTTTCCTGTGTCCAAGCACGACCCTGCCATTGTTCGGAGTTATAAGGTTGTTGGGTGAGGTAGAAAGTTGTTTTTTCTTTATTTGGTGTGGTGATTTCGCCGATTGGGTTGGTGCTTGTGGTGGTGAGTTGGAGGTCAAGTGGCTGTGTGGTGAAGGCGAAATTGGTGTTTTTGAGCGTCCATTCGTCACTTGTTTTTTTCGGGCGATTGACTGTGCTTAATATCTCTGACCAAAAGGTATTGTACAAGTCTTTTTTACCGTCTAAGAGCATTTTGTAGGTTTGATTGGAACGTAAAAGCGCGACCCTGCCCTCGCCTTTTTTTGTGTATGCCGCTGCACCTTCCGTTATCGTTTTTTCTTTTTTTGTAAATGAAAATTTTGATACGGGTAAATTAAAATTGTTTTTTGTATTAATTTGATTATCAGTAAATTCAATCTTTTTTTCTTGGTTTTTCGTTAATTCAAAATCTAAAAAAAATCGCTTTCGACTACTCGCTAATTTTGAATTGAGTACATCATCATCTCCCCAAATAATGCAACCCATACCGCGTTTTATAGCGCGTTGAATTTCATCTAATTCCGTTGAACTAAATTTCTCTAATGCGCCTGTTGTGCTGACAAAAACATCCGTTTTGGTAAGCAATTCACGACTGATTTCATTGAGATTGACGGCATCTTGATTCACAAATTCTGTCCGAAACTTTCCGCGTGTAATCGTAGAGCGCACCGCCCCCCGATGCCCTTTGTCCGATAAGGTATTTTTCAGATATTTTGATTCAAATGAAGGCGCGAGATTAATAATAACGATGTCCAGTTTTTCTTTTGGTAATACAAAAACAGGGAAATGTTCGCGTTGACGTTCTTTTCCGTTTTCATCTTTTACGACTAAGTGAAATAAGTAGCGACCTTCTTTTTTAACTTGTTGTTTTAAATCAAAAAAATACGTTTGTGCTGCGTTGATTTTGAGTGAATCCGTTGCTCCGCTTTGTCCTTCTAATACCAACCAAAATATTGAATCATTCGTGTGATGATATTCACCTTGAATGTTGAATATCTCATCTTGCCGCACTGTTTTTTGATAGCCTATTTTTGTAATACCTTCGGGTAAATCATTTAGTAGAAGAGTCGTTTTCAAACTATCAAAAGCTGACAATTCGTAAGAAGAAATTCCATTACCAATCACAAAAACTTCTTCCAATCGCGGCTCATTTGAAGCTAAATAAGATGCATCGGGTATTTGCTGAACTTGTTTATCAAAACCAATCACCGCATCTGTCGAAAACAACTGAATATCAGGCACTTTTACCAATAGGCTATCCACTGCATTTCGCTGAAAATTATCCGTAAGCAAAGCTGCCTTAAATGCCTTTTCACTCACCAATTGATATGGACGCAATCCGATTAACAACAAACACAACACTGCCAAAATAGTCATCGGAATACGCAGCCATAATCGCCGTTTATCTTTTCGTCGAATGGTAGAAAATAGCAACACAACACACAATATCGCTGCCCCTACGAGCATCATATCTCGTTGTGGCGAAGTGGTTAGGAATGATATGTTGTGTAGTGTGTTCATATGTAGCGCATCCGTAGCGTATGCCTCCGGCTTGCGTCCGCGTAACGTAGAGAAAATTCATGAATTTTCTCTACGTTACGGGTATTGTGCAGGCGCAAGCCGGAGGCGTTACGCTACGGAGGCACCGATTACTGAATTCGTTTCAGATAGAGTTTTGTGAGTTGGTCTTGGTTATACATTCGTTGATTGGGTTCATTTTTTGTGTCGGGTAATATTTCAGTTAATTTGCCTTGAATTTCCGATAAATAAGCTTGCAAATACTTGCTTTCTATCTCATTTTCCGTCAATATTTTTAACTGTCGCAATACGCGAAAATAGCCCGTTTCCCCTTCCAATGCTAAGGCAGCGATTTCATTTCCCGCATCATTCAAAATGACTTTTTCAGAGCGACTTGGTAGGCGATTTTCTTGTTTTAATTCCTCTAAAATATCTATAGTTTGACGAGTTGATACAAAGGCATCTTTTGGCATATTATCCCTCAATAATGCAAGACTTATGGCGTCGTCCAGTTCACCTGTTAACCGTTTTTCAGCTACTTTAATTACAGGAGCATCGTAGCCAATGCGCTCTACATACACACGCGAGGCTTGTTGGACTTCTTTAATCAATTTCAGGGCAGCGTATTCGTGCGGCAAAGCCTTCTCCGGTTCGTTCAATCGCAACTGCAATTCAGCATCCCACATTTTTGACAGAGCCGCGCGTAATTTTCCTTGTGTGGTCTTATCGAAATAGGTAGCTTCTTCTAATAAATCGTGTGCATGGACATAAGGTTCGAGTGGGTCTTCGGCTTGCTCACCATCCTCTGTTGGTCCATGGTCATGTCCTTCGTGTGTCTCATGTGTTGACGTGCTGATGTGCTGATGTGCTGACGTATTTTCGTGCTGATGTTCGCAATTTTCGTCGTGTTGGTGTTCTTCATGGTCATGCCCTTCATGATTTTCGTGGTCATGCTCTGCGTGGTCGTGTTCGGAATGGTCGTGCTCTTCTTCAGGTGCGGTGGTGACTGCGCCTATGACAGTTTCAAATTCTTCCCCTAAAAATTTGCCGTATCGAAGGCGTAAAATCTTCTGGTCGGCAGCAATCCCATTACTTGTTTCGTTAAATTCTTTTTCGGACATTTTGCCTCTTTGCGCGATGAGTTTTTCGGTATCAATGATGATTTGTCGTTGGCTGCGAAAATAGGCGGGCATACGGTCAAGCGCAAGCGTACCTTCCATTTCAAAATCAGCTTCCGTAGTATCAGCAAAGGCGATGATGTATTTGAAAGTTTTGGCAGTTTGGGGTTTGGGTTCGCGATTATCGATGGCTTCGATGTGGAGGTAGAGTTCATCGCCGGGTTGCATTCCGAGTTCGTGAAGTTGGAGTTTATGTGCTAATTTATATTCTGTATTTTTTTGATTGAAATTTTGCTTAAATAAAAGCGTATCATCACGAAATTTGACGGCTTCACCCTCTCCCCTACTTAGTGTTGCTACCATTCGTGCATCGCTAATACCATAGTCGTCCTTTAGGTTTGTAATAAATGAAACGGCTTGTAAGGTATCGTACAAATATTGAGCATAAGCTTCCAATCCTTCTACTTGAATATCAGGAGGAAAATCAGGCGTAACTTCGAGTTTGTAGTAATCACTTGATTTCGTATTACCTTGTTTATCAGTGTATTCAATATGGTAAATGGTGTTTTCTTTTAGGGAGAATGAAGCGGTATAATTGCGACTATTCTCTCTTTCTAATTTTATTTTTTTATTATTTTGAAAACGAATAAACGCATTTTTAATTGAACCGGAAAAACGAAGTGAATATTTTATTTCGGAATTAACAGGAGCTTTGAGGTTCGGTGATTTGGCGGTAAACGGAGTGATTCGCGTGTAAGAAGGCGGCGTGACATGTAGTTTTATTTTTTGGAGAAAAACTTCTTTATAAATCGTTTTTTCAACAATAGAATCTGCAATAATTTCATTCTTATTTGCTAAATTATTTTTCGTAGAAAAATCATTATTTTTAATAAAATTATTTTTCCATAAAAAAACACTCGCGGCTGCTATGCTAATTAAAATGACGCTAAAAAATGCTCGTCCGGTTTGATGCGGTAATTTAATTTGAGGTTGAATTTCGGTTAATTTGGAATCTACTTTTCGACGTTGAATTTGAGCAAGACCGGACAAGTTATTTTGATTTAACAAGAGTAAATCAACGCTATTTTCTAATTCAGGATAGTTGAAATTGAGGTAGCGAGCAATATGATTTTCATTGATTTTGTGTAGAGTATTTTTCTGTAAAAAAAAGAGAAAAGCAATCGCAAAAATTCCGCCGGAAACGGCTGTAATAAAGTGTGTATTCTCTTCAAAAGAATATACGACCGCCGCGCCCATTATCCCGAAGAATAATGACCATAAAACAGCTTCTAAAACGTATAATATCCGTTGACGCCTTAGAAACTGTTTGATGATAAAATGTGCCTTTTGCTTCACACCTTAAACATACGACTTTTTTAGGTGTGAAAAAACCTCATTATGGTTAAAATCACTCCCGCCAAAAAAATAAAGACACCAACAAAATACCGCCAAACATCCAAAAGACTTTTGGTAAAGAACCGGATAAAGGGTCGGTCTGTCCAATTTGGATGAAGCCTGCCCAATAATAAGGAGCTTGGTCGGGATGGGCTTCGATGTATGCAAGTTTGGCTTGTCTCAGGGCTTGGTCTTTGGACTTTCCTTTCTTGAGATTTTTGTAGAAATCCTGCATGATTTGGCTCGTAGAATTTTCGTTGACTGCCCACAAGCTAGTGACCAAACTCGGTACTCCGGCATAAGTAAATCCACGAGAAAGACTCATCACTCCCTCGCCTTTTTCTTGCTTTCCGAGTGCAGTTTCGCAGGCACTCAATACGGCAAGTTCGGCATCAAGACGGATAGCGTATAAATCCTTCAAATAAAGCGTATCTTGATGAAATTCAATGAATGGCTCACGGACTCCCGCATGTGCATGGGTGGAGAGGTGCAGGATATTGTGGTTGGGGGCTTGGTTGATGAAGTTCTGTTTGGAGGCTTCTGTTTCAAGGTAGGATTTACCTTTGTATAAATTGGTGATGAAGTCGGTTGTCGCTTGGCTTCCGCTTAATTCTTTGCCTGCTTTTCCGCTAAAAACGGGTGCCATTGCGAGTAATTCCGTATCGGTTTTTGAGTCACTTTGTTGCTTGCCGAGAATGGTGGCAGAATAGGCGTAGGAGAAGGTGTAATCTTGGATGAGGTAGCTTGATTTTTGTACTTCGGGCGTCGAAATGAGCATTTCAAAGGGCAAATACGCAAGTTCTTTATCGGGTACGACGATGAGGCGATTGATGTTTTTGGGAATTTGAAGTGGCTGGAAAATTTGTTGATATAAAGCGTGATTGGTTTGGGCAAATGCCTTTAATTGTGTGCCTGTGGTGTATTGCCGATTGTCTAGTAAGGCAGTGATTTGTTGGGCTAAATTATCGCTTAATTTGGTGCGATGAAAGCGAATATCTTGTTTGTCAATATACACACTATACAGAAATTCATCCGTCATAAAATACTGGACCAATGCGCTTTTTCTACCTAAAATTTCATCACGAAGCTGCTGTAAATCAATGGATTGAAATTCCTGCATCGCTGCATAGTAATTGGGATAGTCACGCTCAATTTGGCGGTCAATATTTTGGACTTGTTGGTCGATTTGGATGATTTGTCCGTTCCATTCGGGCGAGGGGTTTTCGGATTCGTGTATCTTTTTTTGCAGCTTTGTTCTCTCACCTATCAAATCGTAGCGACGATCTAATAAGGTATCGCCGATGTTGTTGAATCTGAGGGCTTCTTTTTTCTTGATTTCTTCTAACAAAACGCTGGCTTTGCTCATTTCCATGTAGCGGAAGGCGATTTCGGCATATTTCAAGTCACTGGTGGTTTGGTAGAGTTGCCAGGCTACTCCGATGGCTCTTTCTTTGAAGGCAGCGGCTTCTTTGTTGTGTAGCAATTTGGAGCGTTCGCTGAATAATTGCTGTTGGAGTTGATTTTGGACGGTGAAGGCGTAGTCGAAGGTTTGTCGGGCTAATTGGAGATAGCGGTCTTCGCCGTTTTTTTTATAGACTTGTAGCGCAGCTTGGGCTTTGAGGTCAAGTACGCGGACAAGAATTATATGGGAATAGATATATGAAGATTCGCCAAGTTGGGGATTTTGAAAAATATCGGTATCGCGGAAATTATTGGTGAGGTTGATAATGGCTTTTTGGTAGTATTTTAGGGCTACTTCGGGATTTTGTTTTGCAATTTCGAGGTCACCGAAATTTCCGTATGTTATCGCATAAGAAAAGTGATATAAAGTATGGTTTTGTATTTGTTGTTTCAGTTTAATTGTATTGTTGAAGTAATTTTGGGATTTAGTGAATTGTTTATTTTCTAAGTAAACGTTGCCAAGATTATTTAACGTTTTTGCCAAATTGAGCGAGTCAGTTGTAAGTCTTATAGCTTTAACATAATATTTTGCAGACTCCTCATAATCTTTTCCCTCATTTTGATAAACTAGGGCAAGCGTGTGATAAATCTTTGCCAGTAATTCATTGTCAAAATCCTCTACTTTTTGACTCTTTTTAAGTGCTTCAAAACACTTCTCTTTGGCTAAGTCAAAATCCCTTGTGTCAAGGTAAATATTAGCTAAATTACTTAGTGTTCTTATTTCATTTACTTTTTTGTTCGCTTTTCGAAACCAAGTTATAGCTTCTTGAGCATCATATATTGCTTTTTCAAACTCACCTTTATACATGATTGCTAATGAACGATTTTGAAAACATACACCAAGTCGATTATGATTTTCAGGGGATACCTCCTTTTTGATTATTGATAAATACTCATCAATTGCCTTATTAAGGTATTCCTCTGATTTTTGAAACTCATTAATTTCAAGCAAACACATACCCGCATTTCGGTAAGTACGTGCCCAAAACTCTGCTCCTTTGGTAGTATCACTTTTCTGTAATTTAAGATTTTTATCAAACATTTCAAATGCTGCTTCGTACTGTTGGTCGAGATAAAAACCTACAGCTTCTTTGTGGAGCGTATCTATATGTTCAGTTACCGGATTTCCATAGACACCGGATATCCATGCACAGTAAAATAAGGTAAAAAATAAGCGCAAAATGTTCATTATAAAGTGGTTTTTGGTGATGACTTGGGGTTATTTTAATTAGAATGAAACCTGCAAGGATTTTGAAATCCTTACAGGTTTTGTTGCTTCACTTATTACATAATTAGTAGCGATTATGTTGCTTTAAGTTGCAATTATTTTGCTAATATTATTTTTTGAGTACCAAAATAATCGCTTGTTTTTATGGTATAATAATACATCCCCGAAGGTAGTTGCGAACCATCAAATACGACCTTGTGCGTACCTGCGGTTTTTGTTTCTCCATTAACAAGTGTGGTAATATGCCTGCCTGCTACATCCGAAATAATCAGGGTAATTTCGCTGTCTTCCAACAAGCTGTATTCTATAGTGGTTTGGGCACTGAAAGGATTAGGATAGCTTCTCAGACTAATCTGCGGGATGAGTTGTTCTTCTCTGTTGTCCGGTTGCTCACATACGCCAATATTGGCTAAAAAAGAACTACCCGGTTCTGCGTGAAATCCTTCGCTCATGACTATACTCGTTCCTGCTGAATAGCGGACTGTTGCTCCGTCTTCGATAATGTTATCGGCTGTAATAGTATTAGTAGCAGCTTTGTATATGATACCATTTATAAAGGCTTCGTTGATAGCCAGGTCTGTCGGGTCTAGTGAAGTTCCTTCCTGTATCAGGTATCCTTTGCCGATTATCGCACCACTTGTTGCAAAAATGGTAGCTACTCTGCTTTCTGTAGAGGGATTTTCAAGATAATTTAGCTCCAATATAATATCGTCTTCTGTGTCGTCAAGCGGTACTACGGTTAACCAATCAACATCTGTTGAAACCTCAAAGTCTACATCACTAAAAACACTACAATGGCTTGTGCCTGCTTCTATACCAACACATTGGTCTTTAGGATTGATGATAATGTGGGGTAGATTATCAATACCCATTGTCAATACACGTCCATTTTCAACATAGTTTGTGAGTGTTGATATAGTATCAAGGCTACCCAGAAAATCACTTCTCAATGTCGTATAATCTCTATCCGTATTTTGTGTTTTTTCTATACCAAGTGCCAAAGCCACCAATGGTGTACTAATGGAAGTACCTGTAAAATGTGCATAACCTCCACCAATAGCCGGACTAAATACACCTTCTCCATGTGCGGCTACCGTTACAGTTGTATCTCCATAGCCTACATTATCAGATAGTTGGTAGGTGGCATCTACCGAGGTTACGGTAATCATCGTATTGGTCAAAAGTGTATCTCCTGCGAATGAGGCGGGCCAATATCCCGTTTCGTCCAAATCAAGACTTTTATTACCGGCAGATACGACAAAAATTATATCTTTTTCGCGTCCGTATTGTATGGTTTTTTGAAAAACAGGAGCTTTATGCCCTTCGTAACCTGCGCTGATATTGATAATGTCTGCACCATTATCCATCGCATAATGAATACCGCATATCATGTCATACATTGTTCCGTTACCTTCACTATCAAATGCTTTGACAGGCATCACTTTGACGTCCAATCCTGCGGGTACATTAGCTGCAATTACCCCACCCACATGCGTACCATGTCCGAGCGTATCTTGAATACTTCCATTATTGTGTACAAAATTATATCCATGTGTATCATTTGTATAACAATTTTGTCCATCATTATTGCCTGATGTCTCTGGATTGTTCCATACATTAGGTATAATATCGGGATGAGCAATATCTAATCCGGTATCTAACACGCCAATGACAACACTACCTTGTCCTGTATTAATTGAAGGGAAACTTACGGAAAGTTGTTGCCCGTCAGCAGGCATATAAGTAAGTTGTTGTTGAGTAATTATATTCTGTCCACCATCAATATCGGAAGCATCAGTGCGTTTTTCATTTCCACTATCAATATCAGAGGCATCAGTGCGTTTTTCATTTCCACTATCAATATCTAAATCCTCTCTAACTGAATCCATCATATCGGGAGGAAACTGCCATAAATCGACCTCTACACTACAACCACAGGATTTGAGGAGAGTGCCGCCGTAGGTGGTGGTGAGTTCATTTCGGAGATTATCAATTGCGATGAGGTCTTTGTCTGTTCCGTAGTCGAGGATGAGTTGTCCGGGAATGGCAGGTGCGCCACTCAGGTCGTAGCCATCTATATATACATAAATCTGACGTGATGTAAATTTGATAGTAAGGTCGGGAGTATCGGTAGAGTTGATATCAAAGTAGTATCTGTAAATTCCTATGTCATCCATAGCCATCGAGTTAATGGTGAAGGTGGTGTTATTCGCCGCAGGAATTACGCTGTAAGCACCGTCTTTAATCCATCCGACAACAGGGTTCGGATAAGGAATGACCGGATCGGGAGATAATTCGAGAAAATCTCCTTCATTTTTAGTGTAAAATTGTGGGTCGCCAATATATTGATTGATATAGCTGAAATTAGTTACCGTATTATTTGCATCAAAGTTAGCAGCTATATCTTCGTATGAAAATTCATTTCGGTGTATATACAACCTATCTACACGACTAAAATCCGGTACCGTTCCGCTGAGTCTATTAGAACTCAGGTAGAGCGATTTGAGATTGGGCGAATTAGCAAAATCCGGTACGCTTCCGGTGAGTCTATTTTGATTTAGTGAAAGATGGGTCAGCTTATCCAGATTATTAAAATTAGGAATGGTCCCACTCAATCCATTGCTCTGTAAATGAATACTTTGGAGCATGGTCAGAGTACTAAAGTCGGGAATACTACCTGTCAATTGATTATCACCTATATTGAGTATTTCCAAGTTGGTGAGTGTGCTAAACTCCGGTATGTTACCAACGAGTTCGTTTGACTTGAGCCCAAGCTGTTTGAGTTGAGTCAGATTGCTAAAATCGGGAACGTTGCCGCTCAACTGATTATTCTCAAGAACAAGATACTCCAAATTCACGAGTGTGTTGAAATCCGGTATTTCACCATTCAGTTCATTTCCATTAAGACCGATTGTTGTGAGTTGGGTCATGTGGCTCAAATCAGGAATTACGCCACTCAATTGATTATTCGATAAGTTGATCCATGTCAATGCATTTAAATGAATCAAATCAGGAATTGCACCATCCAAACGATTATTATACAGTGCGAGTGAATACAGTAGCGGTATTCCACTAAAGTTGGGAATTGTTCCTTCCAGGTCATTATCATTGAGTATGAGTCTAGTCAATGCAGGTAGATTAAAATCGGGGATAGTACCGGTCAAGCCTTTATTGGGCAGGTTTATATCATAGACCGTACCATCAGGGTTAACTAGAATACCATCCCAATTCTCAAAGGGTATATTCGGGTCTCCCCAATTGAGGTCACAATCCGCTTTGCAGTTGTTGTTGTAAAAATTGACTAATTCGAGTTGATCAGGGTTGGCTTGTGCCATAGCGAATGTGATACATGCGCAGGCACATAATGTTGTAAGTAGCTTAGTAATGTTGTAAGTTTTCATGTCAAATCCTTTTCGGTTGTTTGTAATGATGTTATCGGTTATGTTTTAATACTTTGGTTATTTGTAATCTGGATGTGGATGTCGAATTGATATGAAAGTAGTATTGGGTACAAAAGTAATATCAAATAATCATTTTATGTTGGTTAATTAAGTTATAAATATGTCGCGACAACGGCAAGGTTGTCGCGACTTTGTGACAAGTATAAACTACATCACTAAGCTGTTTTTTTAAATCATACCTAATAGGCACTATTAGCGCAAAGTGATGGTAGTGAGTAGGGGGATAATAAAAAAGTTTGCAAACTATATAAAATTCAAGAAAGTTAGTCATCACGAAATGACTTTGTTTTGAATCACCCATGTTACTACTTCTCGGTTTTGTCAAGTAGTTCCATTAGAATAGAATTTATTACCCACCAAATTTATTTTTTTTGAAAAAAAATAAAAATAAGGGCAGACTAAAAAGCCTGCCCCCAATTATACAACCATACTTTAAGCATATTTGTCTTTTGTGGTAGTAGTTTTAAGCAGCCTCTCAGGGCTAATGATTTTAGTGGTGATTGACAATGCAATTATCAGGTCTAATGCTGTAAATAGGAGAGCTACTGTCTCCCGTATTTGGAACACTGACGAAGTTACCATTGCTATAAGTCACGTCGCAGTCGCCTGTATCACAAATAATGAGTGCCATATCAACAGCAGGCAAGCAAAAAGTGGGTGAGTATTCGCCCGAAGTTTTAATAATCGGAGCTGAATTGGGCGCACCATAACGGAAAAATTTGTACACCAGTGTATTGCCGCCTGAACAAAAGTAGCTATAAGTAAGGGAGTTGAGCCTAATCTCAACGTCTCTTCTTCCGGTGTTGATGGTATAAGGAGGTCCGAAAGAACCGCTCCCACCTCTGCAACAATCACCCGATTCTACACTCGCACGAATGTTTGGTGCTTTGAGGTCTATCTCAGTGCTCTGTTGAGTTTCCAATGCTTCGAGCGGTAGGTTTTCAAGCGCATTTTGTTCGCAAGAAATCATTGTAATAGCAGTAGCCAAAACAGCCACCAATCCCAAAATAATGCTTTTCAATTTTAATGTTTTCATAATTTAAAGTTAAATAAAGTTATCTCCGCTGTTAAGGGTTTGGAGAACGCCCTTGATTTTTTTCAGAATGAAGTCTAATAAGTTAAATAATTCAAGTTGCGGATAACCACAATAGTCGATAGTTGGTAGTCGATAGTCGATAGTCCATAGGAATACGTGAAATTAACTGTAAATCAGCGTTCGCATATGGACTATTGACCATCGACTAAGTTGCGCTTCCGCAACTTGGGTTAAATAATGATTGTTTTTATGGGGCGTGGAAAACAAAATACAATCGATTGAATTATGTCGCCTTTCGTAAAGTAGTTCTGATTTAAATGAGATTATTACCCTCTAATTTTGGATTATTTTTAAGAAAAAAAACTTAAACCAAATTAATTTTATTTTAATTATTAACATTTATTAAAATTTGACAATCAAATTATTGAAATAATTATGAAAAAATAAATTTAATCATATACTTAATTTTTATTCAAAAACAAAATATATGTTTATTGAATAACGGAAAGTAATTAAAGGAGGACAACGTGCATTGTCCTCTTTATAAAATCAAGTGTAATAAAGGCTGGTTATTTAATCAAAACCATTTTCTGTGTGCCTGTGTATTCTCCTGCCTGAATGGTGTAATAATACATTCCCGGCGCATGGTTGCTACCATCAAAATAAACTTCGTGTGTACCTGCGAGTGTCGGCTCATCGT
>JAHDEO010000659.1 GCA_020628725.1 Saprospiraceae bacterium | reverse complement strand
ACATATTGCTACGTATCAATGGTATGGGACACAGAAGCCTCACGCTCCAACAAATAACTCGCATTCTGCAAGGCAAGCCGAATAAACGGATTCGGTTGGTATTATTGAGAAACGGAGAAAAAATCAAAGTAGAATTTAGATTGAGGGATTTGGTGTGACAATGCTACAATGTAATGAGTGAATGAGTGAATGAGTGAATGAATTTTGAATGAATGAATCATTTCATAATGCATTTTTTTATTCAAAATTCACTCATTCAACATTCAAAATTAATCATTATCGCATTGCAGCATTAAAACCTTGGACATTCTACACTCTCTCTACGTGAGCGAGGCGGATGTGTATAGATGAGTGACAATTCAAATGCACCACGATTATTGGTGGCTCTGGTGAGCGAAGATGAATTGACATCATAATTGACCATCATCATAAGACGCTGATATTCAAGCCCTGCTGACACAGCAAGTGCGTCTGAAGCCAAACCATTGACACCTCCTACGATGCGTTGCATGACGCCTGCACGCAAGGCAAACTCATCCCAGTATTGGGTCTGAGCATAACGAATGCTTGCACCAAGCGCAATTTCGTTCGATGGTCCTTGATTCATATAGAGAATAGAAGGCAAGAGGCTGAGGTCATTGCCAAGTGGTATCTCGCCACCTGCCTGAAAAGACAGGCGTGTATGCAAAGGTTGGGAAGTATCATCAAAGAAATGAATGCTCGGTTGGTTGAGGTGAAAACCCGAACCACCGACCCACACACTAAATCTATCATCAAACACCCCATACCACATCAAACCCGCACTAAAGTCGGTGTAGGTGCGGCTGTTATTATTGAAATTTTCACCTGTTGCGGCACCGGGGTCAAATGAGCCATCTATAAATTGTTCGCTAAATTGAAGACCATTATAATTGATACCGCGTTGCCCGAAGCCTAATTGACCGCTTGCGATGAGGTATTGAGTTGGTCCACCACGATAGTTGCCGGAGAGGATTTTCATGTATCCGCCCGTAAAATTATATAAGTTTTGACTGTATCCTGCTTGCCCCGCTTGGTCGTTCAACACATTGAATCCCAGTGATACATAGTCTGATTCAAACACAGGTAGACGCGCATCAAAACTCGCGTGTAAAGTCTTGAAAGCATCATTGCCGAGAATGGCGTACCATTGATTGCGATACTGTACAGAAGCGCGGAATTGACCGTCATAAACACTACCCATTGCAGGGTTGGCGTACAAAGGTGCGTATTGCCATAGTGACAAATGCGGATCTTGTGCCTCTACTTTTGCAGAAATGACTAAGAAAAAAAGTATAAAGGGGTAAAGGTAATTTTTAATATTCATAACTCGAGTTGCGAGTTGCGAGTTGCGAGTTGCGAGTTGATTGAATTTTTATAACTCGAAATCTACTACTCGGATTATTTATAAGTTGTTGTAATTTGTGATTCTTCTATTTATGACACAATATAAAGGGATTTACCATTATTTTCTGTAATGAATTTGACTAAAATTATGAAACGTGTATTAATGCTGATTGTTGCAGGTTTATTGGCTTGGATAATTTTAAGTTACGCAGGTGCGCGATATGCGAGCCATCCTAATCTGGTCGATTTGCCCGAACCCAATCATTTTTTTGATTTCCCTGCGGAAGAAATCACGCTACAAACTTCTGATAATGTGCAAATTGCAGGTTGGCATATAAAAGGCGATTCGTCGAAGGCAGTAGTGCTGACGAATGGTATTAGGGGAAATCGCAGAGGTTTGGTCGAGCGAGCAAAATTATATCAGGAAATCGGTTTTGGGGTACTGCTGATTGATTTGCGCGGGACAGGAGAGAGTGAAGCACAACCAATCTCCTATGGTTGGCATGAACGACACGATATACATGCTGCAACGGATTTTTTACAAAAGAAAGGCTACACACGCATAGGCGCGCATGGAATTTCGTTGGGCGCAGCGGCGACTATTTATGGTTTGCAAGAAAAACCGAATTACACTTATGTTATATTGGAATCGTGTTATGGAAGTGTGCGTGATGCTTTGAATAATCGTTTGGAGATGAAGCACATACCAAGATTTTCGACGATGTTTATGCGAAAATTCAGCGAATGGCATTTGGGCGTAACCATGCAAGAACTTCGCCCTACAGATTACATCAAATCAGCACAAATGCCCGTCCTCATCATTGCAGGTGACAGCGAACAGCGCGTCAAAAAATCAGAGACGGAAGCCTTGCACACTAATTGCGGTAGTTCCAATAAATCTCTCCATTACATCAAAGGCGCAAAGCATGTTGATTTGCTCAATCATTCACCGGAAAGTTATCATGAGATATTTTATGATTTTTTGGATGAAACTGATTAAATCCTATTTAAAAATCGCCGAATTACCCCGCAAAAGTTATCTTTTTCACTATGCTTATTCCAACACATAAAAAAGTATTATAATTTATTTCAACTTCTTAACTAATACTCTTCCCTAAGTCAAACCAATCTTCGTACTCGTTTTCAACAGAAAGGTAAACTATGCTTTTTGCTGAAAATGAAGCTGTCACTCCTTTCTATCTCTCGCATATTTGTATCAGCAAAAGAAAAACGGTCATATTTTTTACCAAATAAAAAACAAGACCCATTCATTCACCAAACTAAAGCTGATATGACAATA
>JAHDEO010000658.1 GCA_020628725.1 Saprospiraceae bacterium | reverse complement strand
ACTTCCGAATCGTCTCATCCAAATTAAAAATCGCATTTGCCACGTAGCTATGTGCAGCGAGTATTTCGTTATTTTCTGCTTGCGAAGTATCAAATTCACCAAATTTCAGCAGAGCTTCGGCAGCTTGCGGATTATCCTGATAATGTTGCAATTCTGTCTCGTACAGGCGGCTGAGGGCGGTCAATTCATCTTCCAAAATAGCGCGGGAAGTTGCCAACTGAAACATATATTGAATCACCGCTTTGGGCGTAGATTCGGCTTCAATGATAGCACGATAGGCAAGTGCTTTCGATGCTTCCAAATACTGCGGGTCATTGAGCAAAACAAGGGCTTGCAGGGGCGTACTCGTGCGCTCACGTTGGACGGTGCAGAGGTCGCGGGTCGGGGTATCGAATAGCATCATATTGGGTGGCGGTACGGTGCGTTTCCAATATGTGTAAAGGCTTCGACGGTACTTTTTCGTGCCTTCGTCTTGTTGGTATGCGCCGGTATTGCCACCACCTGCGACTTCCATCCACAGCCCGTCTGGTTGGTAAGGTTTTACGCTTGGTCCGCCGACTTCTTCGGCAAGTAAACCACTGATAGTCAGGGCATGGTCGCGTATCATTTCGGCGGAAAGACGGGCGCGGTTGGCACGGGCGAGGTAGTCATTGTCGGGGTCAATATCGAGCATACGGTCGGTGACTTTGCTATCTTGTTTGTAGGTGGAGGAGGTGACGATATATTTCAAGGTCTTGCGAATATCCCAAGCTTCCGCCCTAAATTTGACCGCCAAATGGTCAAGCAATTCGGGATGCGTGGGCAGTGCACCCTGATTGCCAAAATCATAGGAAGTGCTGACAATACCTTTTCCGAAAATCTGTTGCCACAAACGATTCACCACCACCCGCGAAAACAAAGGATTTTCATCTTCAAACAACCAATTTACCAAGTCCAAACGGTCTTTCTGCGGATTAGTATTCACTCGCTTGCCGAAGGTTGGTACATTTGGGTGGACTTCATCCGCAGGTTGGTCGTACAAGCCTCTGTTGAGGATGTAGGTCTTGCGCGTCGTGTCCAATTCCTGCATGACCATTAGCGGGATTTTTTCCAACGAATCCACATTATTAATGAAGGTCAGCGTCTCGTCTATCTCTTTTTGGGTCAATTCGATATAAGGTTCGGGAATCGCTCCGTAGGTTTCTATCAGTCCTTTTTCTTTTACATTATTAAAAAAACCATATAACGAAAAATATTCTTTTTGGCTAATCGGGTCGTATTTATGGTCGTGACATTTGGCACATTCAAAGGTGAGTCCCAAGAACGCCGTCCCAAAAGTATTGGTGCGGTCGGTGACGTATTCGGCGCGATATTCCTCTGGCACCACGCCGCCTTCCTGCGTGATTTTGTGATTTCGGTTGAATGCCGTTGCGATGATTTGTTCCCTTGTCGGATTGGGTAGCAAATCCCCCGCGAGTTGCCATTTTACGAATTGGTCATAAGGCATATTTTGCTTGAACGCATGAATCACCCAATCGCGCCAGGGCCACATAATTCGCTCTAAATCATCCTGATAGCCATGCGTGTCGGCGTATCGAGCGAGGTCGAGCCATTCATTTGCCATGCGTTCGGCAAAGGCATTGGAGTTCATATATTCATCGACAATTCGCGCATAATTTTCGTTCGAATCATCTTCCAAAAACGAATTGACATCTTCAATCGTCGGCGGCAATCCGCGCAAATCAAAACTCAATCGGCGGATTAATTTTTCATTTCGGATGCGAGGCGAAGGTTCAAGCCCTACCGTTTCCAATTGCTCCAAAATAAAATTATCAATCGGATTTGAGACCCAATCTGTACGTTTCACATCAGGAATTTCAGGCGCGACAGGTGGCACAAATGCCCAATGTTCTTTCCACTCTGCACCTTGTTCTATCCAGCGTTTGAGTATTTCTTTTTCGTCGTTGGTTAATTCCAAATTGGATTCGGGCGGCGGCATTATGTCATCAGGATTATCCGTAAAAATGCGCTCAATTAATACACTTTTTTCCACATCATTTGCTACGATAGCGAAGCGTTCTTCGCCCTCCTTCAAAGCAGCAAAAGCTTTTTCTTCTGTGTGTAATTGCAAATTCGCTTCCACTTTCTGCTCATCCGGTCCGTGACATTTGAAACATTTGTCCGACAAAATCGGCTTGACATGAAAAATGAAATCAACCTTGTCAGGAATTTTATTTGTATTGGTAAATGATTGATTTTGATAGGTTTCTGATTGACAGGAATGAATCAGAATAGCCGCACACAGCAAAGCACCGCAAAGAATGGTAGCGCGAATTGAATGGATATGTAAAGGAGATTTCAACATAAGATTTGTGATTCCCTTTTTGTTTGAATGTAAATATACGGGATATGTTGCGTATTTGGAGATTTATGTAGTGTTTTTATGACCAAAATTACATTGTAAATAATCCCGAAGGGATTGAATATTTATAGAAATTGTGGGAAAGTTCTTATTCGACCCTATTGGGGTCGCATAGGAGGTAAGACACTTCATTTTCTATAAATATGTCATCCCTTCGGGATGATGATTCTCCTATCTAATCTAAATCATCCTGAAAGGATGAAATATTTATAGAAAAGGACTCGCAACCTTGTTTGAATCATCCTGAAAGGATGAAATATTTATAGAA
>JAHDEO010000657.1 GCA_020628725.1 Saprospiraceae bacterium | reverse complement strand
ATTCCAAGAAAGATTTATCCTGTAAAAGTAGTCCATTATTCGCAGGAATGGGTTCGATGATAATACAGGCAATATCGTCCGAATGTTCCTGCATGACCTTATCCAATAGTTGAGGATTATTAAGTGGTAAGACCAATGTTTCTTGTGCAAACGAATCAGGAATTCCCGCCGAAGTACTCACGCCAAATGTTGCTAAACCCGACCCCGCTTTCACCAACAGCGAATCTACATGACCATGATAACAACCATCAAATTTGATAACTTTTCGCTTACCCGTCACACCACGCGCAAGGCGTATCGCAGACATCACCGCCTCCGTACCAGAACTCACAAAACGGATTTTTTCGACAAAGCTATTATTGTCCAAAATCAATTTGCCAAGTTCATTCCCTAACTTCGTAGGTGTACCAAATGAGGTACCACGCGCCACTGTCTCTGTCACCAACTCCCGGATTTTCGCATTATTATGTCCCAAAATCAGCGGACCCCAAGAGCAGCAAAAATCAATCAATTCATTATCATCTTCATCATAAAAACGGCAACCCTCGCCACGCTTGATAAATAAAGGCGGACCCGATACCGACTTGAATGCTCTTACAGGCGAATTGACCCCACCGGGAAAGTAATTTTTGGCTTCTTCGAATAATTGTGCAGATTGTTCTCTTCTCATAAGTATCACGTCCACGTAGCGGAAACTTTAGTTGCCGCGAAAAAGGAGCGTATTATTTGGAGCAAAGCTCCAAAACGTATTTTACAATATAATTTATGCGGCAACTAAAGTTTCCGCTACGGTGTTTGCTCAAATCATTCCTCTCGCTTTCAGTTCCAAATATTTATTCACCGTATTGACCGATAAATCTTCAGGTCGGGTCAGAATGGTTTGGATACCGTACTTGCGGAGTGTGCTGACGATTTGTCGTTTTTCGGTAATCATACCCCGTGCAACCGTCTGAATATAAATGCTTTCGGTGTCTTTGGCTTCATCTTCTATGAAGTCGGCAATTTCCGTATTTTCAAAGAAAACAACGACCAATAGATGCAGACGATTAATTTTGCGCAAGATAGGTAAAACGCGCTCCATCGCATACATACTTTCAAAATTTGTGTACAACAAAACGAGGCTACGCCCCTTGATGACATTACGCGAAGCGTAATACAACAATTCGTAATTGGCTTCAAAATGACGCTCTTTTTCATTATAAAGGGCATTCATAATCTTGCGAAGATGAACGGGATTGCGCTCGGCGCGAATGACGGTTCCCATCTTATCAGAGAAAGTAATCAAGCCCGCTTTATCGTGTTTCTGCAAAGCAATATTCGCAATAACCAAACCTGTATTAATCGCATAATCGAGCAAATTCATCCCTTCAAAAGGCATCTTCATCGCACGGCTTTTGTCAATAACGACATAGACTTGCTGAGCGCGTTCATCTTCGTATTGATTGACCATGAGTTCGCTGCGTCTGCCCGTAGCTTTCCAATTGATACTGCGGTAATCGTCGCCTTTGACGTAGTTTTTGATTTGCTCAAATTCGTAGCTGTGTCCCAATCGGCGAATTTTCTTAATACCTTGAAAATGCGAAATCTTTTGCATCGCCTTCAACTCAAAATTCTTCATTTGCTGTACCGACGGATAGACGGGAACCATCTGTGGTTCAGCGATTTGGAAGCGGCGTTGGAGTAAACCTATTTGTGTAGCAGCAAAGACGTTGCTATGCCCAAACTCGTATTCGCCACGCTTGACAGGACGCAAATTATACGTGCTGATTCGTTTTTCTTTTTTTGGTAAAAATAAATTTAAAGAAAAATCGCGCTCTTGAAATTGCTCCGGCAATTCATCGATGACAGTCAAATACATGGGCAGATTGGAGGTGCTTTCGAGATTCAATTTAATGGGATTTTCATCTCCTAATGAAAAGATTTTAGGAACTTGTCGTTCACCTGTGATTTCAACATTTTTATTGAATAATAGAACGGCATCTATCAGCGTCACGACTACAGCTAATACAAATAGCGTCTGTACAATGGGAAATAAAAATTGTACCGCAAAACTAAGACAAAACAGTATAATGATTCCTCCGAATAAGAGGAAAAAGCGGTTGGTGAGGTAGAGATTTCGGATTAATTTTATCATAGTTTGGAACGCGAATTTTACGGATTAAACGGATTTTTCGCGGATTTGTGTTTTTAGAAGATTGTGTGAAAATTATGCCCCAAATTTAACCCATTATTCCCACAAATAAAAATCCATTTTTCGTTTGCATCTAAATCTATTCATTCAAAATATGTATATAACAAATTGGACTTTTTGCTAAAAAGTGTTCACAATATATGAGGCGGGCAGCCCTAAAATTTATTGTTTGAGTGGAGCGAGTTTAAATTTTATAGCATTTTTGCTTACTTTTTTTGCGATGAAAAAAGTAAGTGCCCAGCCGGCATGAGGCGAAAGTTAAATTAAAGCGAAAAAATTGCATGTACGATGATTTTGAATTGAAAACATGTATACTTATCAATAAGAGTATGTTTAAAATGTCAAGTTAGTATTGTTTGTACAATTTGTTATATACACTTCAAAATTCACCCATTCATTCATTAAGAATTTACTCGTATCTTTAGGCATGAAAAAACTCATCATACTGCTAACGTTATCTTGTTTCTTATGTTCAAATACCTGCTC
>JAHDEO010000120.1:14802-16845 GCA_020628725.1 Saprospiraceae bacterium | reverse complement strand
CCGATACCCGAATTACTACCCGTAATACCATAGCTGAAACGCAATTTGAGTTCATCAATAATGTCGCTATTCTTCAAGAAAGACTCTTCAGAAATACGCCATCCTACGGATGCTGCGGGGAAGAAACCGAATTTCTTGTCCGGTCCGAATTTGGAACTACCATCCCAACGCGCACTCAAAGAAAATAAGTATTTATCATCAAAAGCATAATTCAGACGTGATAGGTATGATACTAATGCTTCTCTTGCAGAGGAAGTATTGGCACCAACGAGATTGGCGGCAGGAATGGTCTGAATTAGGTCATTTTCAAAACCTGCGGCTTCGAGTTCGCTGTATTCTCTATCCCAACTTTCAAAAGCAAAACCCGCTACGGCATTGACTTCGTGCTTACCGAAGTCTTTATTATAATTGAGCGTACTCTCATTGATAAGGTGTAATTGGTCTTCCGTAGTAAGGATGGATTCGGAATCCGCTGCTCCATTACGCGAAGCTTGCACGCCTGCCCAACGCGTATTTTTCGTAAAGCGAATATCGCCACCAACGCTTTGCTTGAAGGATAAACCATCTACGATATCAACAGTCACGAATGCGTTGGCGAAAATCTTGGTTTGGAACTTACGTCTATCTCTTTCGAGTACTTTTGCGAGTGAACTTTGGTTGGATGTACCACTAATATCTACGCCACTTCCTTCGGAAGGCATGCCGCCTTCGAGGTCGTAATCGTCAAACATACGTTCCATCGCGTAATCGCCCACCTGTGCATCTGCCCATCTGCCGTTTTCGCGGTTGCGATTGACAAAATTAATAGAAGTATTATCGAGATAAAGCGGCAACCATGCGTGCTGGCGAATGGCATCATGTACGCCTATCGGAAATCTCCTTTGCTCTGTGCGTGAAGGATTTAGCGTAATTCCGAATCTGACTCTATTACTGATTTTTGTATTTAAATTTAAACGGAAATTGATTTTTTCATAATTATCCGTCAATAGAACCCCTTGGTCGTCAAGGTAACTCACTGCGGCTCTGAATTTGGTATTTTTCGTACCGCCTCGCGCCGATAGTGAATGGCTGTGAATCATACCGCCGTCCATCATGACCTCTTCCCAATTTGTTTGTGGCACTCCTGCCGCTTGCAATGCCTCAACGTATTGTAATTTATCGGGCAATTCACCATTATTATTGTCGCGGGTGTATTGCAACCAATCACTTACTGTAGTGAGTACATCAGTGGCAGGAACGTCTTTACGACCGACATAAGTATTGTAGCTAAAAGTAGTTGGTCCTTCCTTACCGCCTTTCGTCGTGATCATAATGACACCATTCGCACCACGTGAACCGTAAATGGCAGACGAAGCAGCATCTTTCAAGACCTCAATCGACTCTACATCGTTCATATCCAAACTTGCTAGATAATCCGCATCTGTACCTACCGCGATACCATCCACTACGATTAATGGATTGGAATCAAATGAAACAGAACCTTGTCCGCGTATGCGAATATCAGGAGCTTCACCCGCTGCCGGATTGGACATCTGTACATTGATACCAGCTACCTGACCGACTATCGCATCATCGACACGTGCGATAGGAATTTGGTCGAGTTGCTCATTGGTCACTTTAGAAACCGAACCTGTGAGGTGCGATTTTTTCTGTTTACCGTAACCAATAACGACGACTTCGTCGAGCAATTCGTTATCAGTATTCAATTTGACGGCGTAGCTGGATTCGCTGCCAACTACTACCTCTTGTGTACGATAACCAATGTAAGAGATTTCGAGAATATCACCTTCATTGGCATCAATCGTAAATTGACCGTTGATGTCGGTGACTGCACCACGCGTTGTACCTTTTACGACTACGCTCACACCAATCATTGGTTCGCCTGCGTCATCCGTAATGGTTCCTGTGATAGTTTTGGCGGGTATTTCATGAGGGCTAAATGTCAAATTTGTCGTTGAATTTGTGGCAAAACTCAACTGGCAATATAAAATCCCAACGACCATCAGGCATAGGATTTTATAGTAGAGTATGGTATTTTTCATA
>JAHDEO010000120.1:0-14702 GCA_020628725.1 Saprospiraceae bacterium | reverse complement strand
TTTCTGGAGAAATCCAGCACCTCCCGAAGGTGGAGTTGCATGGCTTTTTGTACCGCTTCGGTATCTTGTTTGATAATATAATTGAGAATTTGTCTATGTTCATCAATGGTTTTGGTGACTGTATCGCTGTTACACACCTTGAGCGTTGCGTAGCTCTTGATAATATCGGGGATGATAATTAGCATCAATGATTTCAAGACTTTATTCTTACTTGCTTCCGCGATTTTGAGGTGGAATAATAAATCTTCTTCTACTGCCTGACCTTCTTGTTCAAGTTTGACTTCATAGGCAGTCAGGGCTTTTTCGAGGGCGATAATGTCGTCGGCAGTTCTGCGCTCGGCAGCGAGCATGGCAGATTTGATTTCGAGTAAAACTCGTGTTTCGACTAAGGAAGCAAAGTCAGTATCTTCAATTTCCAATACATCTGTAATTAAGCCCTCTAAAGCCGTAAGCCCCAAACCCGCGACGACTGTTCCAGACTGTGGCATGGTCTTGACTATCCCATAAAACTCCAATTTGCGGATGGCATCGCGCACGTATGAGCGACCAATGCCGAATTTATCTGCTAATTGTCTCTCGGAAGGCAACTTATCGCCTGCGTTCAATTGTCCTGAAGTAATCAAACCGCGTATCTGGCGAATGATTTTATCAACAGGAGTTTCTACTTTAATCTCACTGAAATTTTCCAACATTGTAATTAGGTACTATTTTTCGCTTGATTGGTCAACCAGAAATTGGTCAACCAATTTTTGGTTGACCAAATGTAGTAACTATTTTTGGGTTTGCAAATTTTTTATTGAAAAAAAATGAAATTCAGATAAAAATATGGATTTGTGGATGGAAAGTGGTGTTATGTTGGGGTAGGGGAGTGCGCATTATTTAATGAAAAATATTTTCATTGGAAAGGTAATTCTGGTGGATGATTAGCTTTCTCATTATTGAATGCTATTAATGATTAATTTACTTTAATTAATGAACATATATTCATATATTTGTGTGTTTTACTGATTTTGATAAGGCAAATATTTTAATTTGCACAAAACTTTGTTTTTTACGAGTTCCCAATTGATTTCCGTAATTTTGCCTCATCTAGGTAACGATAAAACAATAAGTTCTGTATTTGGACGGATTCTTTTGCACTTACTTTTCCCCTTGAAATCAGTCATTTATCCCGATAAACTCCCGCTTCCAAGAGAAAAATTAAGCGCAAAATAACCTCGTCGAAATGCAGAACTTATTATTTTATCGTTACTAAACAAGTACCATTATGATAGAATTTATTAGTCAACCCTGGCACTGGTCTATTTCCGGTGTCATGATTGCCCTTGTGATGTTCCTGTTGATTTATTTTGGAGAACGTTTCGGGGTATCCTCATCCTTTAAAGCGATATGTTCGGCGGGTGGCGCAGGACGTTTCGCAGATTACTTTAGATATGATTGGAAAAAGCACGACTGGCTGCTGACTTTTGTGGTCGGGGCGATTATCGGTGGTGCGATTGGCGTGACGATACTGGCAAGTCCTACACCTGTACAACTTTCTCCGGCTACCATTAGCGACCTTACCGAATTAGGCGTGAGCGTACCCGCGGCGACTTCCGAAGGACGCGGTTTTATCCCACATGATTTATTGAATTTTCAAACACTTGCGACATTGAAAGGCTTTGTGTTGATAGTAGTAGGTGGTTTTTTGATTGGCTTTGGTACGCGCTACGCAGGTGGATGCACATCTGGTCATGCCATTACGGGTTTATCCAATTTTCAATTACCTTCATTGGTGGCGGTGATTGGCTTTTTTATTGGCGGTTTGTTGATGACTTTTGTGTTATTGCCAATGATTTTATCATTATAAAAATTTGAAAATGAAACTATTAAAATTTTTGTTTGTAGGTATATTATTTGGAATTGTCATGACCAAATCTGAAGCGGTTTCGTGGTTTCGGATTCAGGAGATGTTTCGCTTTCAGAGCTTTCACATGTACGGCATTATTGGTGTAGCGGTAGTAGCGGGCGCATTAATTCATTTGCTAATCAAAAGAGGACAATTCAGGAATTTTAAAGGAGATACCATTCAATTCGCAGATAAACCTAAGACGTACACTGCAAGTATCGTGGGCGGTACGCTTTTCGGCTTGGGTTGGGCAATGACGGGGGCATGTCCCGGTCCGTTGTATACCCTTGTAGGGCAAGGAAATTGGATTATTTTGGTGGTGATTGGAAGTGCTTTGTTGGGGGCTTTGGCTTATGGTATTTTGAGACCGAGATTGCCACATTAAGCAAAAAATCCAAGCACCAAGCACCAAATTCCAATACAGTTCGATATTATTATTTAAACGATTCTTAGCAATGTGTTCGCCAATTTTGAATTTTGAATGAAAAATTTTGAATAATAATAATTTTTTAATTTGCAAATAATTAATTATCAATGTAAAATAAAATTTAGATTCATTAATCATTCAAAATTCATAATTCATAATTCATAATTTGGCGAAGACATTACCTTAACAATGAGAAAAAATAAAGCCGAAGGCGTCAAAAGATGCCTTCGGCTTATTTACTTAATGAACTTCATAAACTCAATGAACTCCGTAAACTAATTACTTCACTTCCTAACCACTTTTCGGACTGCCCTGCCATCATCCATAACGACAAAGTATACCGCAGAAGCCAAATCGCTGAGGTCAATGACTTTGGTATTCAATCCGATTGCGGGGGTAATATTTTCTTCCATAATCGTGCGTCCGAGTACGTCGGTGAGTTTGAAATTGATGTCATCTGTATTGATAGTTTCAAACAGAATGGTCAATTCATCATCCGTTGGATTCGGGAACACATCAACTATATCAAAGACGCCTTTCAAGCAAGCCGCTGTTTCTACACGCGATAAAGTTTCCTTACCGTCGCCCTCTACGATGCGTAGACGATAATAGTAACTTCCTACTTGCGCTGTCTCATCTCTATACGTGTAAGTTTGTGGTGTAGTAGAGTTGCCTACGGCAATGACTTTACCCAATTCGATGAAGTCTACACCGTTTGTGGAACGTTCAACCACAAACTCCAATACATTTTCTTCGGTAGCCGTTTTCCATTCAAGAACGTACTGACCGTCATCACAAGTCGCCTCAAATCCCGTTAATTCGATAGGAAGCACGAGAGAACAAGCCACTTCAAATTCGTAAGTACACGCCGTTTCCATGTCCATAATCGTAAGGGCGTAAGTACCCGAACTATTGACCGTAAACTTGTCGTTGGTCTGGAATGGTCCGTTGTCGAGGCGATACATGAGATTGTCGATGGTCGGATAATCTTCCATCGGGTCTACATCTATTATCGCTTCATTATTGGCTTGTGGTGATGGTCCGCAAATGGCTTCACCAACAGGCTCGTCATTGATAGGTACATTGACACGAACATAGGTCGGACAAGCATTGAGCGATATCGCCGGAGCTTCCAATGTACCACCTACGCCTGTTCCGGGTTGATAGTTGTAGAAGCCTGAGAAGGTGAACGTACTACCACCAAGCCCCTCAGGGTCAAAGGTGATTGGCGCGGGAATCTGGAAGCCATTATTGATGACGATAGAAGGATAACCCGGCAATGCTATGAAATCAACATCGGGCGATATTTCTTGTACATCAATCGTGAATTCAGGTTGTGTTTCGCAGAACTCTGTCAATGGTGGAATGAAATTCAAAACAGGATATGCACATACATTGGAAAGTACGAGTTGCATACCGTTTTCATCCGTAGCCGGAAGGAAAGTTTGTCCACCATCTTCCGAAAATTCTACATAAATCACATAACCGACTCTATCTACATGAGTAAAATCAAGGCGATAACGTCCGGGGAATGATTCGTAGAAATTTACAGGCGCACCTGTACTCAAGCCTGTCGAATTTTCGCTTGCTCGGATGATAAGTCCGGGTGCACCTACTACAGTAACCACCTCAGTAAATGTACCATCGCCTGCACCATTTTCGGTTTGGTCGGCATTGCATCGGCATGGGTCGGTAGCCAAGAAACTATTGGTAATCGTAAAGAAACAAGATTCTTCTGCAATCTCAACAGAGGTAGTTTCAGAGCATCCGTTGCCATCTGTTACGGTGATGTTGTAAGCACCTATAGTGAGGTCGGTTACTACATCGCCTGTACCACTTCCTGAACCGTCTTCGGATGTCCACGCGTAATCATAAGGAGGAACGCCACCTGAAATATTTAAGGTGATAGAACCACTATCATCGTCGGCACATGTAGGCACTTCGATAACCGGTGCGAAAGTCATTCCCGGATAGAAGAAAATACCCACATTCACGGGCGTTGAACATCCGTTGTCATCCGTCATCAATGCCCACAGGTCATCAATCGTATTTAAATCAACATTATCCGCAGGAGTAATTAAAATACCACCGGAATCAGGATCGCCATCGTACCAAGTAACGGAGGTCGGACCCGCGTTTGGATTCACGTTGGTATTTTCTGCAATCAAATTAACACCGCTAATATCCTCATTTGGACAGAATAATAATTGTGGGTCATTTGCTATCGGTAATGACAATATGGTTGCCGTAGTACTGCTTGTTGCCGTACAGCCATTGATGTCTGTAATAGTCACGGTGAATGTTTCGCCATCCGATGTACCGGATGCTACCGGACTTTGAGCAGTAGTATCGTCAAATGTAGCAGTACCGTCCGAAGTCCATGACCAAGAGACAGCCGCACCACCTGTTTCAACTAATTGTAAACTTTCATCTGCACATACAGGACTGTTGGAACTGACCATAATAGCAGGTTGGTCATAAATCTCAACCATTACGGTAACTTCTCCAACACAACCAATATCATTCGTATAAGTGTATGTAATGTCGTACATGCCCACGCCTGCTTCCGCAGGATTGAGTGTAGCTGAATTGATACCGTCAGATGTAAATCCGGCAGTAGCCGTAGTAGTGAATACACCACCATCAGGCGAACCTACAAAATTGAGTGGATTGCCAGCAATACATGTACTACCGGGATCGGTGAGTGTGACGGCATCATCCATACTCAAATCAAGTACCGTAACAGTCGCGCTGCCTTCATAGATACATCCACTTGAAACATAAGAAGCGGTATATGTTGTCGTTTGGTCAGGCATGACATCTATGCAGGTTTCAGTTCCCGTCGCAACAACATTACCCGAATCATCTGTCCACGTAATTTCTGTAGAAGGCACAAATACCAAGTCTGAGAAATTACCACTGTGAGCCGCTAAAGCAGGACCGCTTGTACCTGTTATCGGGTCAATTGGATATATCTGGCTACATGCGCCACCAAATAAAATACCATTTCCAACGTATTCAATAGATTGTCCTGCACATCCGATAGGTGATGTGTAATTGACAGGACCATTGATAGTATTGCCGGATAAATCCAATTCATATAATTGTGTCGATCCTGTGGAGTAGTAAATTGTATTGTCATCAAAATTATAAGTCATACCCGTCAAACTACCACTCAACCACGGCACAGAACCTAAGAATGTAGGCGTAGGTACAGGGGCAGTTAGCATTCCTGCGGGAATGACTTCTATATTGGTAATAAATGGATTAACAAGTGTAGTAACAATTGCCAAATATAAATTACCTGCATTGTCGAAAGTCATACCGAGTGCATAAAGCGTTTGGTTGTCAGAAACAAATCCTAAATCTGTGGTAACTCCCGTAGTGATGTCTACGGAATATAGATTGACTCCAAGTGAAGGATTTTCGGCAAGCATATAATACATACCATCGGCAGGATTATAGTCCATTGCAAAATAAGCTCCCGAAAATGGAGCAGGTGACTGAATCGGCGGAACTACAAAATTCGGGTCGTCAGTTACCGTACTAAGGTCACCTGATACATCGAATGCGCTTCCAATCCAAGTGCCGTTGGTATTGAGACCAAGTAGTTGACCTGTACCGAAATTCACATTAGTTAAACATAGCTCAGTGGATTGCCCAAGACAAATAGTATCCATACTAACTTCGACAGTTGCAGGTATAGGCACTTGGTCAACTGTAACATCAACGCTGCATGTACTCACATTGCCGCAGCCGTCTGTTGCTGTAAATGTAACCGTTGTTGTTCCGGATGGATAGAAGTCAGAAGCATCCGCACCGCCATTATTATAATCATTGGTAATGTTTATAAATTGCGGATTGAGCGGTGCGTATACGAGTTCCATCTCAACGCTATTCGTAGTACAGAAGAAATCAACGGATAGTGTAGGTATTGCGGTAAATGTAATAACGCCATCTGCGGCATATCCACCTAAATCTGCTACCGGAATATCATAAGTGAAATTTAAAGGCTCACATGCAGTACCTGTTTCACCTATTATGGTAATGAATGTACCATTCTCATCAAAGATGTCGTAATATTCACCCGGAAAATCAGTATCACCTAAGATAACGATATTGACCGATGCAGGTTGAGAGGTGTTGAGATTTGTAGCATCAAAATCAAACTGAAGTGTTTCGCCATAAGTAGTGTATGTGGCTGATACGACCTGTTCAGTTGGTAGTGGTGTTATATTATCATCCGTAACTATGACTGCGGGAATGGAAATATCAGCACCACAAACACCTGCATCAGCATCAACGGTAATATCGCCCGGACAGGTCATCATAGGCGGTGTATCGACGAAATATAAAATATCGCGTTCTTCGATACAGCCTGTAAGTTCATCAATTATTTGTACCCACAAATCAGGCATCCCGGAAATATCGGTAGCCATAGCCGTAGCGGTAATATCTACACCGCCCGCAGAAGGTTGACCATCAAACCAGAGTATGACATCCCCCGGATTATTTATCAATTCGCTGTCAAATTGCGTGATGTCGGTCGCCACAGGATCACCACAGAAAACGCCGAGGTAGGAACTTCCCGTTATCGGCGGTTGAATGACGTTGACTGCAACGGTACAAGTATCTGTATTGCCACAACCGTCAGTAGCCACATAAGTTACTAATGTCGTACCCGATGGATAGAAACCGGAAGCATCCGGACCTCCTGCATTATAGTCGTTGGTAATAATGGTAGTTTGTCCGACAAGTGGCGTATAGTCTAATACCATTTCCACAGCATTAGGCACACAGAAAGCATCTACCTGAGTACTACCGATAGCAGTAAACGAGATCACATTATCGGCAGCGAATGACGCGAGGTCGGCTGCGGATATGGTAAATGTTCCGGTTTCAGACTGACAATCGGAAAAGACATTATTCCCCAGTTGGAGTACCATATTGCCATTTTCATCAAAAATATCAAATGTCTCACTAAAATCGCCCATGTCTGCGAAAGCAGTGACCGTCATCGTAGCAGGTTGCGTGAGGTCAATATTGGCTGCGCTGAAATCAAATTGCAATGTTGGTCCGCTAACGAAATACTCTTGATAGATGGTTTGTCCTTGCGGAATAGGTGTTACACCATCGTCGGTTGTAGTTGCAAGTGGAATCGTTACATTGGCACCACAAACACCTGCATCAGCATTGACTGTAATATCCATAGGACAGGTAATCGTTGGCGGAAGGTCAAATTCATATATCAAATTTACCTCTGAGGGGCATCCCGTAAGGGTATCAGTCAATAAAGCCCAAATATCCGGCATGGTGGTCAAGTCGGTAGAATCGTTGGGAATATCCATTCCACTCATAGAAGGCTGCCCCTCATACCAATCTACATTAATATTGGTGGGAGTACCCATTGTGCCACCACCAAAATTGAAATTGAATTGTGTCAAATCAAAATTCATCAAATCACCGCAAGTCGTAACGGACAAGTCCGGTTCCTGTGTGATTTCTTGAATTACCGTAATATCTACGGTACAAGTATCTGTATTTCCGCAACCATCAAAAGCGACATATGTAACGGTAGTCGTACCCGGTAAGTAGAAACCCGAAGCATCTGCGCCACCATCATTATAATCATTAATGATGTTAGTAAATTGTGGTGCAAATGAACCATATGCCAATTCTATTTCGACATAATTTTCAGGACATAATGGGTCTACACTTGTAGTGGGTGTAGCAGTGAAACTGATGGTGTTGTCGGCAAGGAATGCGGCTACATCTCCTGCAGGAATGGTGTAGGTAAATACATTTTCAAAACAACCCAAGCCATTCAAGAAGATAAGCGAAGTGCCATTTTCATCAAAAATTTCATAGTACTCTAAACTGCTATCCAAATCACCAAAAGCAGTTACGGTAACTGTGACTGCTTGGTTGGGGTCAATATTTGTTCCATCAAAATCAAATAATAAAGGTAGCCCGGCACCAATAAAATCTAAGCGGAGCGACACGAGATCGGGTAATGCATTGACATTGTCATCCATCGCCGTAGCAAGTGGTATGCTGACGAAAGCACCGCACGTATCCGGATCATTATTTACAGTGATAGCAGCAGGGCAAGAGATAGTAGGTGAATTGTCAATTTGATAAATGAGATTGACCTCCTGCATACAATTAGTAATGCTATTGGTAATCAATGCCCATATATCGGGCGTTCCGGTCAGGTCGGTTGAATCGGCGGTGGCAGTGATGTCTGTTCCGCCCATCGAAGGTTGACCAATATACCAATCAACGTTTTCATTTAAATCTGCTGTAATACCGGAATTGTATTGAGTCAAATCAAAAGCGGTAATGTCTTCGGATTCACAAATGCCGACACTATATGTGGTCGGTGCCAGATTCATACCTGTTGTTGCTATGGTAATATCCGATACATCTATACAACCGTTGGGAAGCGTATAAGTCGCCGTATAAGTTGTAGTCATACTTGGCATTACGGTGATACATGCAGTGGTATCAATTTGATTGCCTGAATCATCAGTCCATACCACATTTCCGCTTGAGAAGCCGGGAATGTACAACAAATCTTTGATGCGCTCATACGTACCTGTAGGAGACAACAAAGGACTTACAGTATTGCTATTGATGTCGATAAGATATATCTCGTTACAGCCCAAAGTACTGGTACTGTATGCCAGTCCGTTGCGATAATATTCGAGTCCCTGTGATGTACAACCACTCCCGCCACTCGGTGTGGTAAAAGTCATCAAGAGATTAGAAGCTCCTGTATTATAATTGACTTCGTACAACTCAATCGAAGGATTTTGTCCTGTCGAATAAAGTAGTGTATTATTCTCATAATTATAACTGAGTCCTACACCGCCATTCGAAGGGAGGGTAGAGATAAATGTAGTTGTAATCGGACTCGTGGTATAATCAATTTGATGTAGTTCGCCTCCTTGAAAAATTGCATACAAATCACCCGCAGCATTGAAGGACATGGCTTGCGGGCGGACATTGCCACCTGTAGAAATGACTTGTCCCAAATCAGATAAGATACCAGCTGTTAAGTCAAATGTATAAAGATTGCGAACTGCATTATCGTCATTGACCAAAGCCATCAGATACATGGTATTGTTCGCAGGATTAAGGTCAAGAGCAACCGTTCTGCCACCAATATCTGCACCTGCAAAAGTAGTGTTTGGTGTGATTGTACTGGTATTGGGGTCAATATCATACAATGCAATATCCGAGAAAAAGACATTATTGAGGTCCATTGCATACAGTCCGTCCGTTGCTGTTGTAGGAATATCTAAACAAAGGTCGGCAGAACCACCCGGACACAATGTATCGGCAGTAGCCTCAATGTTGAAAAATCCGGTAGTCGTACCCGGACTTACTGTGACATCTACGCTACATGTAGTCGCATTACCACAACCGTCGGTGGCGGTGTAAGTTACAGTAGTCGTACCCGAAGGGTAGAAGCCCGAAGCATCTGCACCGCCATTGGTATAGTCATTTGTTACGACTAAATATTCAACAGTAAGTGGTGTGTAAGTGAGATTCATTTCTATGCCTTCCAAGTCACAGAAGGTATTGACAGACGACGTAGGTATGGCGGTAAAGGTCATAATATTATCTGCTAAAAATGCAGATAAATCGGCAACAGAAATTGTAAAGGTGCTTGTTTCTGAATTACAATCACCTGAAGTATCATTACCCAGTTGCGCGAAGAAATTGCCATTTTCATCAAAAATATCGTAATATTCACTCGTTAATCCTATATCACCGGAAACGATAATCGTTAGCGTTGCGGGTTGCGTTTGGTCGATATTTGTTCCAATAAAATCAAATTGTAAGGTACTGCCCTCGATAGCATAGTCTACGAAAATAGTCTGGTCATCGGGTAATGCTGTGATGCTATCATCAGTTACGACAATTGGTGGGATAGTAACATTCGCACCGCAAATACCCATTTCCGAACCGACACTAATATCAGACGGACAAGTCACTTGCGGTGGCGCATCCAATTCGTACATCAGATTCACTTCGGTTGGGCAGCCTGTAATCGGGTCTGTGATTTGTACCCAGACATCCGGCATGGTAGTCAAGTCAATCGAATCTGCATCGGCAGTAATATTTGTACCTCCCATAGAGGGCTGTCCATCATACCATACAAGGTCAGTGGGTGTTCCCATGCCGTTACCGAAGTCGGCACTAAATTGTGTCAAATCAAAATCCATAAAACCACCACAAGCTGTAAAGAAGAAATCTTCTCCTTGTATAAAGTCTTGATTGACGGTGACATTGACGGCACAAGTATCGCTGTTACCACAAGCGTCTGTTGCAATATAAGTGACGATGGTAGTACCGGGCGGATAAAAACCTGAGGCATCTAAACCGCCTGAATTAAAATCATTGGTCACAATAAGATAAGTATCGTCAAAAATAGGCGTATAGGTAATCGTTATTAAAACATAATTTTCAGGACATGTTGCTGTAGATGTTCCTGTCACATCCGCATTCATAACAAAAACACCATCAGCCAACATAGGGGCAATTTGTCCGGCTGTGTAGGTGAAAGATGCCGTGTTAGGTACACAATCTGCGGCTCCGAGCGAGCCTAAAGCAAATACCTCATCATTGAAAATTACCGAACCTGTCGATAAATTACCAATAATAGTCAGGTCTACGGAGACGGGCTGAGTCGGGTCAATATTAGTAGCATTGAAATTAAAAGTGAGAAATTCATCACCGCTAAAATCAAGTTGAATGGTTTGTGTCGGTGAACTGCCCAGTGTCAAGCTGTCGTCCATAACCACAGCCAAAGGAAGTGCTACAAAAGCACCACAAGTGTCGGGGTCGCTGCTGGTCACTACATCGGCGGGACAGGTAATTTGTGGTGTGTTATCTACACCATAATTCAGTAATACTTCTTGTGTACAATTTGTAATTAAATCAGTAATTAATGCCCAAATGCTTGGCATTCCTGTGAGGTCGGTAGCATCAGCGGTAGGCGTAATATCTGTACCGCCCGCGGAAGGTTGGCCATCGTACCAATCTACTTCTACTGTTGGGGTTCCCATCATGCCGCCATTGAGTGTGGAATTGTATTGTGTCAAATCAAAATTCATCAAACCGTCTGCTTCGCAAATTCCGACATCCAATGTATCGGATGGCAAACCTGTCGGGAAGAGCGAGATGGTGGTTGAGGCTGCACCCGCACATCCTTGTGAATCTGTATAAGCCACAGTGTAAGTTGTAGTAGTTGTAGGTGTCACGGTGACACAGGAGGTCGTACCAATCGCATTGCCTGCATCGTCTGTCCAATTGATCGCAGTAGCAGGCAAATTGGCTGCTACACAAATATCGGCTGTACCGCCTGTGCAAAGTGTATCTACACTACTTGTGATAGTGAGTTGAGGAGAAATAACATAAGTTACTTGTGTTTCTGCCAAGCAACTATCAGCGGTAGAAACTAATGCCCATAAGTCGTCTACCATCGTCAAATTGACAGCAGTAGCAGGGCTGAGGTCGGTGGCAGTACCTGATGCTGGTTGACCATCATACCAAGTGACATTTTCTCCGGCAGGATTGACAAATAAATCTTGCTGCGTGAGGTCGTAATTTGATTCATCATCCTTACAAATTGCAAAATTCGGATTGAGTGCATTACAACCTGTGGAGAATCCACAGATACTAAAATTATCAAGTGCCACTAACCATTCCCAACTACCAAAATCATCATAGGTGAATCGTACTTGGAAATTTTGATTAATGTAAGCATCAATAGGAATAATAGCATGTGGCGGGGTACAAGAACCCCATGGGCCACAAGCAAAGGTAGACTCAGTGAGTACATTGACCCAAGTTGTACCATCAAATACATCTACTGAAAATGTAGAGAACGTATATACCCAGAAGTTATAATCAAACTCTAAATCAATATTTTGGAAATTGGTAAGGTCAATGGGAGGGGAGATGAGTTGCGCAATTTCACCGCCATCTTGGTCAAAGGCATCATCATCAAAATATGCCATGCAAGTACCATCAATGCTGCCCGCCGGAGTACTGGCACCTCCTGCTGAAGGACCAAACTGCCATTCAGCACCGGGAGTGCCGAGCGCATTATTTGTCCAACCTGCGGGGAGCGTACAAGCGTCAAAGTTTTCGGCTTGGATAACGGTACACATACACTCCAAAGGGGGCGAATCATAAGTAGAGCTTTGTGTACAACTTGCATCACCGACAGTTACACTTATGCCATCAACACCATCGGCAGGTAAACCGGAGAAGACGACAACTTGAGGATTAGTCCCATCATAAGTTTGAGGGAAAACACTGCCATCAATAGTAATGTCGAACGCGCTGCCTGCGGCTGCATTGTCCGTGTCAATTATTATTTCTAAATCGTATACACCGCCACCACAATTGATAACATTCAGATTGTCGATATTCAAACCTGTAGTGCGTACACTTACAGTAGTAGGTGGTCCATAGAGTCCACCGCCACAATCGGCTCGTACTTGCACTTCGTACTCGGTATCACACATAAGTCCCGGTATGAATTCGCCGGTAGAGGTAGTTGTGTTGGTATATGTCCAAGTAGACGTACCGTAGGTTCTAGCTCTGATATCGTAATTTGTGGCGGAGGCATTCCAAATCAAATCTATCGTTGAGCCGGAAATATTGGCAATATCTACACCATCCACAAATGTATTTTCACAAACCGTGCCCACGCAAGCCGTCATGCAGGGACGCGTGGCAACGTGGTTATTCACAGCAGAGTATGAACCTCCGGGCAATGTACAGGGTTCTGAACCATTTGACCAAGTCGTTGCGGAGGTGACCATTGGGTCCATGATGAATACACCGCGTCCGGGATTTCCATCACAAGCAGAACCAAATTCGTAATTGTGTGCACAACCGAATAAGTGTCCTAACTCATGCGCGGCAACTACGCGCATATCCGAAAATGTAGCTGAAAAATCTTCAAAGATGGTATTGCCGGAAGTCAGGCAAACCCCACCGATTACATCAGCAACACCAACGGCACTACCGGGACCGCCATTGCCAATATCGCGTGTTGTCCAGAGGCATCGGAGATCGTGCGGAGCAGTAAAACCGGTACTTCCAAGTGCCCAATTTTGAAAATCGGGTAAAAGGGCATTATAATCACCGGTAGCTACCCAGGGGTCACAACCATCGCAAGCCACAATGTAGCGTTCTGAAATGAGGACGATTATTTGTTCTAAAAATTCATTATCGTAATTGGCAGCGGCAGCGTTCATGATGCCATCCATGTAAAGGTTGAGATTGGCTACACTGCCGTATTTCTGAAACATACCATAATCAGCAGCTTGGGCGAGTTCCATTTCCAAACAAGCCAAATCTGCGCTTTTTTGCAGATTTTCAAAGTCTTCTTCCATGCTGTCTACGTCTTTCACGCCGCATTGTGCATCCTGAATCGGAATGACATCTTCGGGTGTATACATCACAAAATGGTCGGGATTTGCCATTTTATTATGATGTTTCAACGGCTCAATGTAGTATTGCTTTTCGCCATCTGTAACATAGCCAAAAACGAAACCTTCAGCAATCGTCAGGCGGATTTCATTATCACGGTCATCATTCAAAAAACCTTTAAAAACGGCATTTTCAGCACGCGGAACGGTCTGTACGCCATTTTCGGTCATCACACGGGTCACATAGTTTTCACCATATAGGTTACTCTCAAAAAGGGTCATCTTCCAGTTGCGGTCTTTACCCAGTTGCAACTCAAACTGTGTAGTTGATTTTCCTTTTACCGAACGACTGAGTGCCTTTGTCGGTATCTCAAATACTTCGTACTTTTCAAAACGTTGTTCCAGTTCGTTCTTGGCAACATTTTTAATTTCTTTTCCTTGAAAATCAGGTGTTTGACTACCTTTTTGTGCGAAAGAGAAATGTGCAAAGCACATAAAAAGTAATGAGCATAAAAGGGGATGATAGGAGTGTAAGCGGTTTTTCATAATGTTCTTGAATTTGGATTTAAAAAACAGATAATGTATTTGTAAAAGTTATAATAATAAAGCATCTGCATCGTATCGAATGATACAATACATGCCTGTTTAGCCCATATGTGTAAGCTATTAGCGTTATAGATAGATAGGAATGTAATTTTTGAGGATGACATAGGGTTGAGCAGTATTAATTATAAATGTTTTGAATTTTAATTAGTCGGTAGCTGAATGTCTAAAGTTTTGATTTTTAATATTTTTTGGAGTAATTTTCGGATTAACTAATTACGAGTCAGAACATTTGTGTGGCTATTGTAAGGGATAAAGATAATAAGAAATTATTAATAAAAAAGTTTTTATGTGTTAAAATATTTCTGCGTATTATTTTTGTGCGTTT
>JAHDEO010000119.1 GCA_020628725.1 Saprospiraceae bacterium | reverse complement strand
CACAACCTGTTATTGTACAGGATGTTACGATATATTTAAATGAAATTACCATTACAACAGAAGCTAACCCCAAACCCGATGCAACATTCCAAATCAGCGAAATCCCAACGCTGATATATTGGGCAGGGCTGGCAGTATGTTTACTTCGTTTCCTTATTGGAGTGGGGAACATCCTGCGCCTTTTCATCGGCAGTGAAATTATCCGAAAAACAGATTATACACTCGTCCATACTTCGCATGAACACGCGCCGTTTTCCTTTCTGAATTTCTTTTTTGTCAGTAAAAAAATGAATTTCAGTGAAGCGGAATGGCAGCAAGTCACGCAACACGAAGAGGCGCACATACGTGGTGTACACACGTTGGATGTGCTGCTTGTTGAGCTATTGACGATAGTATTTTGGTTTAACCCCTTGATTTACATGTACAAACATGCCGTGCGAGATGTACATGAATATTTGGCAGATGCAGCCGTCGTCAAAACCGTCTCAACCGTGCACTACGGACGATTTTTGGTGAGCATTGCATTGCCCGGTTTTCGCATGGCTAATAATTTCAATCATTCACAATTAAAAAAACGTATTATTATGATGACAAAATCGCAATCATCCAAATTCGCATTGGCGAAATATATTTTGTTTATTCCACTGGCTTTGTTGATGTTTTTTGTATTTTCTTGTAAAGATGATATTCAAGACCTAACTACAAAAAGTGTATCTGACAAGCATCAGGTGAGTTTGGTATATAATGAAAATTTAGAGTTTGTAAATGAATTTTCTAATGTTGGAAAAACCGAAGCTGAAATAGCCGCAAATCCATTTTCTTTGGACGTATCAGAGGAAAGAATTACTGCATCTCTCGAAGAATTTGAACAAGAAATGAAAAACGAGTATGCACAACTGACTACGCCCGAAGCAAAACAAGCTTTCAAGGACGAATTTATAAAAGAATTGGCGCAACGTACCGGGATTAAATACCTAATGGTTGCTTTTGACGATGATGTGGTAGAAGAGGAAACAACGGAAAGCAATAATGCTGATTCACCAAGACCTCCAATTCATTCTTTGAAAGTTCTTGATGATAATGGTACAACGAAAGAGGAGGTGCAGATAAAAATGAGGACTCCCGAAATTCAGCCCAATGAAAATACGCTTCACACCATAGTAGATGAAATGCCCCGCTTCCCCGGTTGCGAAAATATAGCAGGCACCAACGAAGAAAGAGAAACATGCGCCGAAAAGGAGATGCTGCAATACATCTACACCAATATCACTTATCCTGCCACAGCTAGAGACGCAGGTGTACAAGGTATGGTGGTTGTATCTTTTATAGTGGAAAAAGACGGGCAAATTACCAACCCAAAAATACTTCGCAGCTTAGGCTATGAAACAGATGATGAAGTCATTCGCATCGTAGAAAGTATGCCGAATTGGACACCCGGTATGCACGAAGGCAGGTTAGCAAGGGTAAAATTTAACCTCCCGATACGCTTCAAATTAGAAGATAATGGATAATTTATAATGGAGAATTGAAAACGAATAACATTGCGTTCTCAATTCTCCATTTTCAATTCTCAACTACCGGTTATTTTTCTTGGCAAAAATCAATTGCCTGCTCCATCATTTCCCTCACTTTTTCCCGCATATCAGACATTACCATTAAATTATAATAAACGCCGTCTATAATTTTTTCTGCTCGCCCATTTTCGTAACGCATTGCCTCAATATAATCTGCATTATCCTCCTTCGGATAGAGCGCAATGCTGTTGGAAAAACGTTCTTCCACTTTCGCTGTTTCCATATCAGCGAGGTCGATTTTTACAACTAAAGTCAATTCATCATCGAAAAAATATTGGTCGGTCACTTCACAACCTTCGTAACTCACTTCCCATGTTTGACGTGAGTTGAGTACACCGGAATAGTCGTTGGAGATTTGAGTGATTTCGTTCATTAATCGCTCATAATCATTGCTTTGTGTAAATGCGATTTGAGCTGTTATCACAGAAAATAAAAACGAAAACAGGATTTTGCTATTGAAATTCATGTGAATTTAGAAGCAAATGAAATGCCGAGTTTCTAAGTCGTGATTAGTTTATTGAGTTCATAGAGTTTATTAAGTTCATGAGGCTGTATGAATTTCGCGGAGCGAAATTTTTCATTATATAAACTTTATGAACTCAATAAACCTAATAAACTAACTTAATTTCCTTAAACCCAAATCGCTCTTCCACACCACGTCCACTTTGAACACATAACTGACCTTCAGGTGAAACGCCCGTAATAATTCCTACAAATTGCTGCCCATCAGCACGTTCATATTTTGCCGGGACTTGGAAATTATACAATGTCTGATGGTAGTCATTTTTTAGCTCATTAATCTTACCTGCTTTCAGTTGTAAATAACGGGCTTCGAGACTCGTACAAAGATCTTGCATAAGCGTATCACGGTCATGTTCGTGCTTGGTGGAGAGTAGGAGAGAGGTAGGGTTGGGTAATTCAGAAGGAAATTCTTTTTGATTGATATTCAGTCCAATACCAACAACAGACGAAGCGATTTTTTTGCTGGAAATAGCATTTTGAATCAAAATACCACCTAATTTTTTATTGCCAATATAAATGTCATTGGGCCACTTTATATGTAGGTCAACATCGGGCGCATTTTTACGTATAAGATCATGCACTGCCAATGCGACTGCAATATTCAGGTCAAATTGCCGTGAAATATTCAGGAAAACAGGGCGAAAAATTACGCTCAAAGTGATAGCTTTGCCCCCCTCACTATCCCAACAACTGCCATATTGTCCCCTGCCGGCGGTTTGGTGGTGTGCCGATATGACAGTTCCCTCGCTTGGTTTGCTTTTTGCTAACAAATCAAGTGCATATTCGTTGGTTGAGGGTAAAGTATCAAAGGTTAAAAAAACTTTTCCCACAAAAAGAGTGTTGTTTACAGACAAAGACAATTTTATTTCTTAATTTTATATTTGGTAAAAAATGAAATTCCAAAGAACAAATCCCAAATTCCAATTTATTTTAGGGGTAAAGAAGAATAAATAGAAAGAACATTTTATCGATTTTCATCCCTTATTTGGAATTTGGTGCTTGGAATTTGAAATTTTCGTCAGTTGTGCAACGTTCCTCAAGAAAAAACCAACAACAAAAGTACAACAACACGACGACACCACAACACATCAACACGATTTTACAAACATAAAAATTAAAATTTGAATTACGTCAAAGACACCATTACACAATTGGTCGGTACGAAAGAATTACTGGAAAACATCATCGATTGTATTCAGGAGAAAAAAGGACAAGATTTGGTACAGCTTGATTTGACAAAACTGGATGAAGCACCTACCGATGTCTTTATGATTTGTCACGGAGATTCTACCATTCAAGTCAAAGCCATTGCGGAGAATATTCTTACAGAAATCAAAAAACGTACTGGTGTATTGCCCAATCACGTTGAAGGACAGCAGAATGCAACTTGGATTCTCATTGATTACTTTGATGTAGTGGTACATATTTTCAACTCTGAAGCTCGTGAATTTTATCAACTCGAAGCCCTGTGGAGTGATGCAGAGGTGAGCAAACACGAGGAAGGCTGAGGTGGTGATTAGTGATTGGTTAATCAGTGATTAGTCAGAGACAATCTTCAATGGAACATGTTCCATTGGGCAAAATTATCAACTCACATATACAAATATTTTTCTTTTTAGAATTAACAAAAATATTAAGTGAATAAGTGTGTGAAACACTATGCATGAGGTCATCATTCCTTATTCTTAACTTATACACGAATCACGAATAAACGAATTTAACAAATAAAATGAGTAACGATTTAAATAATCTGGATAACAATAATAATGATAATGTACCTAAAGGTCCAAAGATAAATTACTATTGGATTTACGGAGCAATCATCATTTTTATCTTGGTATCAAGCCTGATGACGGGTATCAATCGTACAGAAACGATTGACTGGGACGAGTTTGAGGAAAAAGCACTCGCCGGGCAAGTAGATAAAGTCATCGTACAGAATGATAAATTGGTCCTGGTCTATCTCGACAGCATGACGATTGCCGAGAGTGAAGACAGTCCGCTCAAAAAAGCCCTTGTGCGCCCGGCAGATTACCGCTTTGAAGTGGGTGATATTGGGCGTTTTGAAGAGAAAGTGGAAATCCTAAAAGATAGCCTCGCCAAAATGGATGCGGAGCAAGAAATAGCTGGCAATCCACGCATATTTTCCGGTCCCAATTTCGAGACAAAAGTCAACTGGTACGGACAGATTTTTAGCTGGGTATTGCCTTTGCTATTTATCATTTTGATTTGGATATTTATCATGCGTCGTGTAGGCGGCGGACCCGGAGGTGCAGGTGGACAAATATTCAATATCGGCAAATCCAAAGCCACACTATTTGATAATAATACAAAGGTCAACGTCACTTTCAAAGACGTAGCAGGACTCGACGAGGCGAAAGAAGAAGTCATGGAAGTCGTTGATTTCCTTAAAAATCCAAAGAAATATACTGCACTTGGAGGTAAGATACCAAAAGGTGTGTTGCTCGTAGGTCCTCCGGGAACCGGTAAGACGCTCTTAGCGAAAGCTGTTGCGGGAGAAGCAGGTGTACCGTTCTTTAGTATTTCGGGGTCTGATTTTGTGGAAATGTTTGTAGGAGTGGGAGCGTCGCGTGTACGTGATTTGTTCAAGCAAGCGCGGGAGAAAGCACCTTGTATCGTATTTATCGACGAGATTGATGCTATCGGGCGCGCGCGTGGTCGCAATTCCATGCAAGGCAACGACGAACGCGAAAATACATTGAATCAGTTATTGGTAGAAATGGACGGATTCAGTACGGATAAAGGTGTCATCCTTATGGCAGCCACCAACCGTCCTGATGTATTGGACACTGCTTTGATGCGTCCCGGACGTTTTGACCGCCAAATTGGTATCGACAGACCCGACCTTAAAGGTCGTACAGAGATATTCAAAGTTCACCTCAAACCTATCAAAACCGGACCCGACATCAGCCCGGAAATCTTGGCTGAACAGACGCCCGGATTTGCAGGAGCAGATATTGCGAATGTCTGTAACGAATCAGCATTAGTCGCGGCACGTCGCGGCAAAAAAGAGGTAGAAATGGAAGATTTCCAATACGCACTCGACCGTGTGATTGGTGGTCTGGAGAAGAAAAACAAACTCATTTCGCCGGAAGAAAAAGAAATAATCGCCTATCACGAAGCAGGTCATGCTATCGCGGGTTGGTATCTCGAACACGCACATCCACTCGTAAAAGTGACGATTGTGCCGCGCGGTTTGGCGGCGCTGGGTTATGCTCAATATTTACCAAAAGAGCAATACCTCTACCGCACCGAACAGCTCATCGACCAAATGTGTATGACACTTGGCGGACGTGCAGCAGAAGAGATTATTTTTGGAAAAATCACGACTGGCGCACAAAATGATTTGCAGAAAGTGACACAAACGGCTTACTCAATGGTATCGATTTACGGCATGAATGATAGAGTCGGTCAACTCTCTTTCTACGACCCGCAAGGCGGCAATCAATTTGTGAAACCATATTCGGATGAGACAGCCACTTTGATTGATACTGAAGTCCGTAAATTGGTAGAAAAAGCCTATAAACGCACCGTGGAATTGCTAAAAGAAAAGCGCGAACAACTCGAAGTCATTGCCAAGCAATTACTTGAAAAAGAAGTGCTTCTAAAATCAGACGTGGAGCGATTGATTGGTGCGCGTCCCTATGCGGAACTGCCTGAGCCTTCGGCGAATGGCTTATAATGCGACAATGCGATATAATGTAATGCTATAATGTAATGAGTGAATCATTTTTAGCATTAAAAAATAAATGCGCCTCGTAGTACTTGTGCTGCGAGGCATTTTTTTTGTTTTAATTTGTAAAATATGCATAACAATGTAACCATACAACCATGAAACCATGAAACCATACAATTCCCCAAAAATATTGTATATTTAACCCCACAAATCCACACTATCTCTTCCTGAATCAAACTAAATTTTGCGAAACGAAATACAAAAATCATATAGTAATGGCGAGGTTACAAACACTTCTTTTTTTATTGATACTGGGAATATCTTGCAACGTAGTTGACCGTATAGAGCAGTCGAATGAAGATAAATTAAAATACAATAATCGAACGATACGCTCCCTTCAAGCTGAATTGAAAAGCGATACGCGGCGGGCTATTCGTCAATTGGATGTGAGAGAAGCAAGGGAGAAAGGCGACCAATACTTTAATGCCGAAATTTATGATAAAGCTTACTACTATTACGATTATGTCAATAGTAAAAAACCGTTGGACAAAGAAGCGGCTTACCGCTTGGGCGTGACGGCACTCGCAGTACGCGATTACAAAAAAGCACAAGAAAATCTACGGTTTTATATTGGCAAAAAAGACTATGACGAGGCGCGGTATCATTATGCGATTTCGCTCATGCACATAGGCGAGTACGAGCGCGCGATTCAGCAATTTGACCGCTACATTAAAGAGTTTTCTTATGTAGATGAAAATCGTTTAGAACTTGCCAAACGCTATCGTGATGGTGCGACTTTCGCTGCCAATCCGCGTGTAAGTGGCTTTAGCGTTGACCGTTTATTTACGAATGTGAATAGCGGCTATACCGAAACAGGACCTACTGCCGCGCAAGGCAATCAATTGATATTCACACACTTCGGCAAAAACGCTAAAAGCTCTATTCGCAGTGTACCACTTGGGGGAATTGACGAACCCACACCTTTATCAGAGGAGATCAATAAGCCGGATTTTATCAATAAAGACCCAATGGTTTCTGCTGATGGCAATACGTTGTATTTTACACGTTGTTATTATGGCAAACTACCTGAGTGTGCGGTATATCACGGAGAATTACAAACTGATGGTAGTGTAAAAAATATTCGCAAACTGAATGAAGGCGTCAACCTTCCCGGCTTCTCAAGTATGCATCCTTCGGTTACCAGAAATGAATTTGGGCAAGAAATTCTTTACTTCTCCTCTGACCGTCCTGGGGGCTATGGCGGTTTGGATTTATGGTTTAGTATTCGCTTGTTAGACGGCAGTTTTACGCGTGCATACAACTGCGGTACACGCCTCAATTCGGATTACGATGAGGTGACACCTTACTTTGATAATGAAGAAGGCGTTCTATATTTCAGTTCCAATCACCCTGAAACAATGGGCGGTTTTGATGTGTATAAAGCGAAAGGAGAGAAGAAATATTGGAGCAAAACACTTAGTGTAGGTGTGCCCATTAATTCGGGAGCTGACGATTACTATTTCCGCTTACAACCTGATACAGACGGCTTTTTTGTTTCTAATCGCAATGGCGCACCATTTGCTGATTATAATAATTGTTGTGATGATATTTATGTGGTGAAGATGAGAGAGTAAGAGACGAGAGATGTGAGACAAGAGAAATATCTTATCTCTCTTGTCTCTCGTCTCTTATCTCTCATCTCAACTCGCCCACTTTTTCAAACCGCTCAAAAACCTTCTCCGTATGCGGCGCATCTGCTAATTCTTCTGTAAGGTCTTGCCCCGCCCAATGTTCATAATGTTGTCCGTTTCGCCATAGTCTACTATTGGTTACATCGTAGATTTGTCCTTTGTAGGCAACCCATATTTCGGGTTTGTCTTGTCCGTTTCGTAATGCCAATTGGCTTCTTGTGTAGCTTTGCATGGTTAAATTATTTCACTGTCGTCAGACGAATCCTATTGTAAATAGCACCTAATTGGGTTGTAAACCACTAACTTTCATAAAATCCTTCGTCTGCCGACTACTCGCTTATATTTTAATTTTCTTTCAAAAAAATAAAACAGACCGCACTCACTTTACGTATATTTGCGCGAATATGAGAACACGGATAAGTTTGATTGCAATGCGATTTTAAACTTATACTTAAACTTAATCTTAAACTTGAAAAGCAGCAAGATAGCAAGTTGGGTGCGAATCAGCCGCAAGATACATCGAAAGGTTGCCTTGCCTGCGTTTATTTGCTTTTTTATTATTGCATTTACCGGCTTATTATTAGGTTGGAAAAAACATACAGGCGGTACACTATTGCCTGAAACACAGCGCGGTATCTCTGCAGACCCTTCTACATGGTTGCCTGTGGATTCACTATATCAAATCGCCGCACAAGCCTTGAATGACTCTGTTTCCACTTCGCTTTCTCCTGAAATTAGTCGGATAGATATGCGCCCACCAAAGGGCATTGCCAAATTCATTTTCAAACATCACTACTGGGAAATTCAATTGGATTGTACAACAGGTGAAACCCTCCAAATCGCTCGTCGAAATTCCGACCTTATTGAGCGTATACACGATGGTTCGATTATAGATAATTGGCTGAATATCAAAGGTTCACCCTTTAAATTGATATATACTTCATTGGCAGGATTGTCTCTGTTGAGTTTTATCATTACAGGAATATTTTTGTATTTCGGGGCGAAATGGGTGAAACGAAGCAAAGAATCAGGCAAGGGATAGGCGCGACCTGTCCGTATAAAGTGTAAGTTTAAATTCAGATTAGGCAGATAAGCGACAAAATTTCACCTTACATTAGAAAAACCAACGAAGATTTAATATTTTTGCGGACTAAATCAAAAATCCATTAACATCCATTAAATGTCAGGAAGAATAATTGTATGTTTTGAATCGACAAATTCAAAATCTGCATTTATTTATTCAAAATCAGATTATGAAGTATACTGTCGATAAAAAAGAAACACATACTGTTTTCTCCATAAATGAAAGCAACCTCAATACCCTCATTGCGCCCGACCTCAAATCAGAACTTTACATCCTACATGATGCAGGTATCAAAGACTTGATTCTCGACATCAGCGATGTGCAATATGTAGATTCATCGGGTTTGAGTGCCATATTGACGGGACACCGTATCTGGAAAACCGTAGGTAGCTTCGTACTGACGGGTGTGAAGAGCGAGAGTGTGAAGAAACTTATCGAAATCTCTCGTTTAGAATCAGTCCTGAATATTGTACCGACATTAGACGAATCCGTTGATTATATAAAAATGGAACAGTTGGAGCGCGATATGGAAGCGGAAAGTTAATATAATTTCATGGTTTCATTGTTACATGGCTTCATTGTTACATTGTTTTGTTAGCCATGAAATCATATAACAATGAAACCATGAAACAATCGAACTCAACTCACCTTAGTTACTTTCAGCATATTCGTTCTTAGCCTTGCTTCCAAAGGCATACTTCCTGTATTGATTACGATATCGCCAAATTGAATTAATCCGGCATTCTGTAGGATTTCCTGTACATCTTTTATCGTATCATCGGTAGAAGTAAATTTATCGTAGTAAAACGCCTTAATACCCCAAACAAGATTCAGCGTACCAAGTATGTGTGTATTATTGGAAAAAATATAAATACGCGCTTTCGGACGGCAACGCGATACCATAAATCCCGTATATCCCGATTTTGTCATCCCAATAATTGTTCGTGCTTCCACCTCTTGTGCCAACTGGCAAGCCGTATAACAAATCGCATCTGAAAGATAGGTCGGCGAGATAATATCCGGTGGAGTAGTACGGAAGTAAATCTTCTCATCCTTCTCGGCTTCATCGATGATTTTGGTCATGGCTTTGACTACTTTTGTGGGGTGCATTCCGACAGAAGTTTCAGCACTCAACATCACGGCATCCGCGCCATCAAGTACTGCATTCGCCACGTCAATAATCTCAGCACGAGTCGGGCTGGGATTTTTAATCATGCTATCCATCATCTGTGTAGCAACGATGACGGGGCGACCCTTTGCACGGCATTTTTCGATGATGGTTTTTTGCAACATCGGCAAACGCTCCATTGGTACTTCCACGCCCAAATCGCCACGCGCCACCATCACGCCGTCTGTAGCATCTACGATGGCGTTTATATTATCAATGGCTTCGGGTTTTTCAATTTTTGCAATGATTTTTGCGGGATGTTTTGCAGCTTTTAGATGCCTGCGAAGGTCGAGAATGTCTTCGTAACTCCTTACAAATGAAAGGGCTATCCAGTTAAACGGATGCTTTAAGACAAACTCCAAATCCACCAAATCCTTTTCTGTCAGACAAGGCAAAGAAATATTCGTATCCGGTAAATTCACTCCCTTATTCGACGACAATACGCGCCCATATTTTACCTCTAATTTGACCGTATCGCGGTTGTTGGTTTCCAATACTTCGAGCTCAATTTGTCCATCGTCCACCAATACCTTTTCGCTGACTTCTACATCTTTGGCGAATTGTGGATAACTCATATAAATCTTCTCCTTCGTCCCAATGCATTCCTCCTTCGTAAAGGTAAGCACATCCCCCGGCGCAATCTCAACACCGCCGCCTTCCATCTTCCCCACACGCAACTTGGGACCCTGCAAATCAGCCAACAGAGAGATATGTGTATTGTATTTGTCATTGATGTACAATACATGTTTGATGACTTTCAAATGGTCTTCGTGCGTACCATGCGAAAAGTTGAGGCGAAACACATCGACCCCTGCGTTGACCAAATCCAACAACTGCTCATACTCCTTGCAGGCAGGTCCTACTGTCGCCACTATCTTCGTGAATTGTTCTCTGCTGACGTTCATAATTAATTTTGAATGAACAAACGTAGAACGGTGCTTCCAGCCCGTTTCCTGCGTGTGAATAGCCAAACTAACGAGGTATAGACTGAAAATGTTACATTACATTTGTTTTATTTTCAATAAATTATAAATTTTGAATAATACAAAATAAATCCAAAATTTAATACATTTAAAAGGACTTAGTGTAAAAAGTACATTAAGTTATTTCCCGACGGGCTAATTTCCGTAAAAAAGTACAGTTAAACGAACAAATTACATTAGATTTTCATAAAAATTGAATTTGATAATTTGTGTAATTCCACATTCCGATATTAATTTTGTGTTTACCTTTGGGTAATTGTTAATCAAAATAATCCGTAGTAATTCCCTAACGTGGCGAAGCCACTCTCGATAACTATCGGGATTGTTTGATTGTTTCGCTACGCTGATTGTTTGATTGTTGAATTGTTGTTGAATAATATTTTAATTTTTGCGAAGCAAAAATTCCTCTTTATACAATTCAACAATCAGCGAAGCGAAACAATCAAACAACTCAACAATCACAACTTTTAGCCTGAAATTCAACTTTTGCCAAAATTGTGCAAGAGTTGGTGAGTAAGATGCTAACTACGGACTATCGACCAAATTATGCTCACTATAGATCCGAAAAATACCCCAACTCGCGATATGCACCAATATTTGCTTGGTTCGGTAGCTCCGCGCCCGATTGCCTTTGCGAGTACGGTTGATGCCGACGGGAATGCGAATATTGCTCCGTACAGTTTTTTCAATGCCTTCAGTTCCAATCCGCCGATATTGGTGTTTTCTGCCAATCGCCGTGTGGTGGACAACACGACGAAAGACACGCTGAGTAATATTGAAGCGACTCGCGAAGTCGTAATTAATGTGGTGAATCACAGTATAGTACGCCAAATGGCGGTGGCTTCCATACAGTTTGATACGGGCGTGAGTGAGTTTGCAAAATCAGGTTTGACACCTATCGCATCCGAAGTTGTGAAGCCCTTTCGCATCAAAGAATCGCCCGTACAAATGGAGTGTAAAGTCAAAGACATTATCACACTCGGCGACCAAGGCGGCGCGGGACATTTGATTATTTGCCATGTAGTACGAATGCACATCGACGAAAATGCGATAGACAACGGACGCATCAATCCACACAAACTCGACCTCGTCGGGCGTATGGGACGTGCATATTACACCCGTGCGAGTGGTGATTCCATATTCACGGTCGTGCAACCGGTTACAAAGATTAGTATCGGCGTTGATGCGCTACCCGAATCGGTGCGTAATAGCCGGGTATTGAGTGGCAATGACTTGGGTATTTTAGGTGGATTAGAAGCCCTACCAACAGCCGATGAGATAGCAAAAATAAAGGAAAGCGATATGGTGCAAGCACTCATTCTATCCTGCGGTGATGATGCAACAGCACTTCGTACACGCTTGCATCATTATGCAAAATCAGAAATTGGAAAGGGAAATAAAGAGTTGGCAATGAAGGTGTTAGTTCTTTCGGACAGTGTATAGTAGCGAGTGCCGAGTAACGAGTTTTTTGTTATAAAAAATAAGCCAAATGAAAATTGGAAAATATTGGTCAATTATTTCGATAATTATTGCGGTGGTTTTGATAGCTGCAAAGGTGCAATTTGACTTGTCAGTTTACGGGATAATAAAAGAGGCAATCGAAAAATATGGTGATGTGAATCCGAGTATAGTCGCCGGAGGAATGAAGTTGGTTATTGTTTGCATTGTTTCACTTACTTTCAGCATAATTGGGATGAGAAAGCAAAACGATTATCGAAAGTTGGGTTTAGGTCTGAATATTTTTACCATAATTTACTTATTAATACCTGTGGGATTTCTGTTAGCAGTTTTATAATTCGACAAAAAAGAAAAAAATAAACGCTTGATTTTCAAAGAAAATCAAGCGTTCACCTATAAAAAACTTGCAAACTCGTCACTCGCTACTAACTTTCAAACTTATATCCAATTCCCTTAATCGTATGAATAAAAGTCTCGCCAAGTTTAGCGCGTAGCTTGCGGATATGTACGTCGATGGTACGAAGCCCTACGCGAACCTCTTGCCCCCACACACGCGAGAAAATTTCTTCCCTTGAAAATACCTTACCCGGATAAGATGCCAATAAAAATAGGATTTCAAACTCCTTGCGGGCAAGCTCTATAGGCTCATCATCAAGGAAGACTGTGAAACGGGTTTTATCAATGATAAGTCGTTCAAAATTAAGCGTTTCGGCATGTAATGTGTCACTTTTGAAGGTAGATTTTCGACGCATCAAGGCATTGATACGACTGACCAACAAGCGCGGACGGATAGGTTTAGTGATATAATCGTCACCCCCACTATCAAAACCGGCAATTTGTGAATAATCTTCACTTCGCGCCGTCAGGAAAGTGATAATCGTATCCTCGAATTTGCTGTTGCTGCGGAGTTCGCGACAAACTTCTATGCCGTCCATACCCGGCATCATCACATCCAAAATAATCAAATCCGGTACTTGCTTTTTAGCAAGTTGGATGGCGGTAGCACCGTCATTGGTTGATATCACCTCGTAGCCTTCTCGTGAGAGATTATAGGTCACGAACTCAATGATGTCCGGGTCGTCATCAGCGATGAGGATGCTCAAATTAGTGTTGTCAGGCATGTGATTAGCAGTTACAGTTGCGATATTACTGTTCATATTGCAAATGTATTGCCTTTGTATTAACTCAATCGGAAGTGTGAATGAAGTTTGTGTTAACGGTTTGTAACGACTACTTTAGTTGTCGATGTGAAAATTTTCCCCAAATCTAAAAAGCCAATCCATACGGATTGGCTTTTTAGATTCTTAAAAACATTTTTTTGCAATGAAACAAAAAATGTCATATCTTTGGTGGTATGAATCAGTCATCAAAGGATGACAAACGGAGATTCACCAAGTTGATAGAAGTTGTCTTAAAACTTTCTATTATTGGTGTGAACGTTATGAAAATCGTTCAAATCTTCGTAGAGTTTTAAGTTGCAGCTTAAAACTCGTCCTGAAGGGCTATCTGCGGATAGCCCTTTATCTTTATACAAAAGTAGTAAATAAATGACTACTTTTCAAGTAAAATTACTTGAAAATGCGGCATTTTCACTGAAGAATGCGGTAATTTTACTGAAGAATGCGGTAATTTTACTGAAGAATGCGGTAATTTTACTGAAAAATGCGGCATTTTCACTGAAAAAAGTGGCAATTTATGTGTAGTAAATTTATATGTAAAAATATTACCTTGCAATCACTCACCGAATTTATCTTCTTTACATCAAAATAGCAAACCTTGTTTATCATGCAAAATCTTGATTATCACTTTGTACGACAAATGAGTTTATTTATCTTGCGAAAAAAATAACAACATATTTGTATAAAAATTCGACGAATGAATCAACATTAAGCGATAAACAAACATTCAGTTGATAGATGAACCATTCATTCAAATAAAAAAATAAAGTTACGGCTTACGATTTACGAGTAAATTAAATGAAATTTCTTTTAAGACCTTAGTTCCCTTTCACGTTAATTTTGTTTCGTGTCCTTAGTGAACTTAGTGGTAAAAATTCACGCTCATTTAGCAACTCGCAACCCGTAACCCGCAACACGCAACACGCAACTAACAACATGACATACGACAGTTTCACCACCAAAGCCCAGCAAGCCATTTATAAGGCGCAAGCCATTGGCAAAGAAAACCAACAACAATACGTGGACACCGCCCATTTGATGAAGGGCATTTTGGAGATAGACGAGGACATGATTAGCCATTTACTGGGCAAAATGGAAGTGGATGCAGACAAACTCCGCTTGCAGTTGGACACCTTGATTAGTACCTATCCGAAGATAAAAGGCACTGAAAAACAGTACCTTAGCAAAGAATCCAATGCGGCGGTCAAGCAAGCGCAGAAATTGGCGAAGTCGAATGAAGATGAATTTATCTCGCTCGAAATCCTGACGCTTGGCATCATCAAGGGCAGCGACACGACCGCGAAAATATTGAAAGAACTCGGTGCCGACCCAAAGAAATTTTTGGAAGGCATCAAGGAATTGCGGAAGGGGCGCAAGGTCAAAACCCAAAGCGATGACAACCAATACAATTCCCTCAAACGCTTTGCGGTCAACCTCTGCGAAATGGCGCGATTGGGCAAACTCGACCCCATTATCGGACGCGACGAGGAGATGCGCCGACTGTTGCAGATTATTTCGCGGCGCAAGAAAAACAATCCGATTGTGGTCGGTGAAGCGGGGGTTGGTAAGACGGCGATTATCGAAGGCATCGCACGACGTATCGTGGACGGCGATGTACCCGACAATCTTAAAGGCAAAACCATTTACGCGCTCGACATCGCCTCGCTCATCGCGGGGGCAAAATACAAAGGCGAATTTGAGGAACGACTCAAAGGCGTGATTAAAGAAGTGCAGGCTGCCGAAGGCGATATTATCCTGTTTATGGACGAGATTCATACGCTCGTAGGCGCGGGTGGCGGTAGCGGCGGCATGGACGCAGCGAACATCCTCAAACCCGCCCTCGCACGCGGCGAACTCCGCACGATAGGCGCGACGACTTTGGATGAGTATCAAAAATATTTTGAAAAAGATAAAGCATTAGTCCGTCGTTTTCAGGTGGTTCAGATAGATGAGCCGAGTATTGAAGATACGATTTCGATATTGCGCGGCTTGCGTGAGCGTTATGAGACGCACCACAAAGTCCGCATTGTGGATGATGCGCTGATAGCGGCAGCGAAGTTATCTGCAAGGTATATTACGGAACGTGCGCTGCCCGACAAAGCGATTGATTTGATAGACGAAGCGGCAGCAAAACTCCGTATGGAATTGCTCTCCGTACCCGCCGCGTTGGATGAATTAATCCGAAAAGAAAAGCAATTGGAAATCGAAAAAGCGGCAATTAAAAAGGATAAAAACAAGAAAAAATTAGCCGAAATCGAAAAGCAACTCGCCAATGTCCGCGAAGACCGCGAGAGCATGGAAGCGAAGTGGCTGGACGAAAAAGCGATTAACGATGTGGTTCAAAAACACAAATTGGCGATAGAAGAACTCAATATCGAAGCTGACGAAGCCGAGCGCAACAGTGACTACGAAAAAGTCGCCGAACTCCGCTATGGAAAAATCAAAGAACAAGAAACCCTCCTCAAAGCTGCCGAGAAAAAACTCGACGAACTCGCCCCCGAAAGTCGCCTTACCGACGAGGAGGTGGACGAGGATAATGTGGCGGAAGTCGTGGCGAGTTGGACGGGTATTCCGGTCACGAAAATGCTGCAATCGGAGCGCGACAAACTCCTCAATCTCGAAGACGAAATCCACAAACGCCTCATTGGTCAGCACGAAGCGGTGGTGGCGGTGTCGGATGCCATTCGGCGCAGTCGTTCCGGCTTGCAGGATGCGGGCAAACCGATTGGTTCCTTTATCTTCTTGGGACCGACGGGCGTGGGTAAAACGGAACTCGCCAAAGCCCTCGCCGAAGAGCTTTTTGACGACGAAAACGCCATTGTGCGGATTGATATGAGTGAGTTTCAGGAGCGTCATACGGTGTCGCGCTTGGTGGGTGCGCCTCCGGGCTACATCGGTTACGACGAGGGGGGCGAACTGACCGAAGCCGTCCGCCGCAAGCCCTATTCGATTGTCTTGTTGGACGAGATTGAAAAGGCGCATCCCGATGTGTTCAATATCTTGTTGCAGATGCTCGACGACGGGCGATTGACCGATAATAAAGGTCGCGTGGCGAACTTCAAAAACACCATTATCATCATGACTTCCAACATGGGCGCACACGTCATTTTGGAGAATTTTGAAGACCTCGAATACATTAAAGAAGAGGACAAACGACAGGAAATCATTGATGCCACGAAGGAGGAAGTTTTTGAATTGTTGAAAGATGATTTGCGTCCCGAATTTCTCAACCGGATTGATGAACGCATTATGTTTTCGCCTTTGAATCGCGATGAAATTCGTCAGATATTGGTCTTGCTGATGCGAAAGGTCAAAAAGATGCTACGCGAACAGGAAATGGAATTGTGGATTAGCGAAAACGCCCTCGACCACTTAGCCGACTTGGGTTATAATCCCGAATTTGGCGCACGTCCGATGAAGCGCGTCTTGCAGAAAGAATTGGTCAATGAACTGTCGAAGGCATTGCTAAAAGGCACTTTCTCGGCAGGCGATACCATTCACGTAGATGTGGACGATGACGATAATCTCCAATTCACCAAAACAAA
>JAHDEO010000118.1 GCA_020628725.1 Saprospiraceae bacterium | reverse complement strand
TTTCGGCAAACTCTGCAAAGCCGTCACTATCCACTGCCGCGTATCTTTCGGGTCAATGACTTCATCCAATTCCAAGAAGGAAGCGGCACTGATAGCTTTCCCCCTGTCGTAAGCAGCTTTGACCAGTTTTTCGTAGAGAGCTTGTTTTTTGGTGGGGTCGGTTTCCGCTTCGAGTTCTTTTCGGAAGCCTAATTTTACGGCACCTTCGAGTCCCATAGCACCAAATTCTCCGGTCTGCCAAGCTACGGTGAAGAATGATTCGTGCAAGCTACCGCCCGCCATTGCCATTGCACCCAAACCGTAGGCTTTTCGCAATACCACCGTCAATATCGGCACTTGCAACGAAGCTCCAACAAGAAACATCCGCGAAGAATGACGCACCATCGCCGTTTGTTCGCAATCAGGACCAACCATAAATCCGGGTGCATCACACAGCGATAAAATCGGCAAGCCAAAGGCATCGCAAAGCTGCATAAATCGGGCAGCTTTGTCGGCTGCATCACTGTCAATGGCACCGCCGAGGTGTCGGGTGCTGTTGCCGATAAGTCCCATTGGTTTGCCTTCGATTCGGATGAAGGCGGTAATCATATTTCGTGCAAATCCGCCTCGTAATTCCAAGACAGAATCTTTGTCTGCGAGTGTATTGATGACTTTGAAAATATCGTAAGCGTACTTTCTGTTTTCGGGGACGGTATTACGGAGAAGTGCTTGATTATCGCAAGTCCATTCTTTTAAATCGCCTTGAAAATAAGATAGATATTTTTTGGTGGCTTGCACGGCTTCCGCTTCGTCTTTCACGAGAATATCGATGACGCCATTGGTGTATTGCGTTTGAGCAGGACCGATTTCTTTAGGGTGAAATCTACCCAATCCGCCACCTTCTATCATCGCAGGACCGCCCATGCCGAGCGATGTATTTTCCGTCGCAATTATCACATCCGAACAACCCGCGATAGAAGCATTTCCCGCAAAACAATAACCCGAAACAATCGCTATGCGCGGTACTTTTCCACTCAAACGGGCATACTCCACAAAGGTCGTTATATCCAATCCACCGGTAGTAATCAGGTCAAGGTCTACATCACCGGGACGTCCGCCGCCGCCTTCTACAAAAAAGATGACCGGACGTTGGCTTTGCTTGGCAACTTTTATCATGCGGTCTGTTTTTTTATGGTTAAAAAATCCCTGTGTTCCCGCCAATACGGTGTAGTCGTAACTCAATATCACGCATTTATCTTCTTCATCCTCAAACCACTCGCTATTCACTGCGCCAATACCTGCGACCAAGCCGTCGGCAGGCGTTTGTGCGATGAGTTCTTCTTCGGTTTTGCGTCCTCGTTGTGCTGCTACTGTTAGTGAACCAAACTCAATGAACGAACCTTCATCACACAAATCCTTGATATTTTCTCTGGCTGTTCGTTGTCCTTTTTTGTGTCTTTTGGCGATTGCTTCGGGGCGGTTCGCATCCAAAAGAAAAGATTTTCTGTCGATTAATTTTTGTAGGTCTTCCCGGATTTCGTTTGCTTCGCTTTCATTCTTTTCTGCCATTATTTATCATTTTAATAGAACATTCTTCAAGTATCATTGAAAAAAGTGTTAAATGTACAAAATGCTAATGTTAAATACGCCACAATCTTGATACAATGCGTCCTTTCATATATATTTTTGTATTTAAAGTTTAGCAGGCATTTACAATTTTTTGCCTGCTAATTAATTATTACCATAAAATATAAAATTATGACAACAAGACTTTTACTCATTACACTAATTTCCCTAATTACTTTGAGTCTTCAAGCACAAACTTACCAATTTAGCGTCTCCACTGACACCTACACCGACCTCACAGGAAGCACCTCTCTCAATAATGGCATGACTTGGGACGACCCTGAATTTGCCATTCCGATTGGATTTGAATTTGAATATTTTGACTCCGTTTATACGCAGATTTTTATTGAAGATTCAGCATTGGGAGGTATCCTTTCTTTTAATGATAGTGAAGAGTTAGTCCCTACTCTCGCAGCTTACGGTGCGGATGTGATTGACAGAGGATACGACTTTGTTGTAGACGATTATACTCAAACTTCACAGTCCAATCTCTCCTATTTGGTAGAGGGAGAAGAAGGTAGTAGAATATTCAAACTTGAATGGAATAACGTAGGTTTTTATGACGAAATGGATGTTGACAATGTTTCGACTGACTACACTAATTTTCAGCTCTGGCTTTATGAAGGCTCTAATGACATAGAGGTTCGCTTCGGACCTAATTCTGTTACGCAGCCCGACCTTTCCTATGATGGTGACTCCGGTGCATACATAGCATTAGTGGAAGAGATTAATTATTTCAACGGATTTTTCAATGGTGAAGTCCTCCTTCTTGCAGGTGACCCAAGCGCACCTACAGCAGTATCTGCTCCTTATTATTATAATTTACCGACATTCAATGGTACGATTCCGGAAGGTACAGTTTACAAATTTGAGTCTATGGTTGTAAGTACTTCTAATGCGCTCGCAGATGACCTCCAAATTACACTTGTTCCTAATCCTTCCGACGATTATTTTCAAATTATTTTTGATGAGTCAAGTGATGAATTAATCAATTCTAATATTTTGATAACCAATGCGCAAGGACAAGTTGTGAGAGCACTTCAACTTACATCAAATACAATTGACATCTCAGATATGAATGCAGGTGTTTACTTCGTTCAAATTCAAACAACATCAGGAATAGCTACATGTAAATTGATAAAGAAATAAGTTAAAAATTTATAGGTTTCAATGAAAGAACTGTTCGGAATGACACACTTTCCGACAGTTCTTTTTTATTTTTATGAGAAATTTAATTCAAATGAATATCCTTGAGTATGTCCGAAAACATTAAATTCAACGTTGTATCTACCAAGCAAGAAAAAGATTGGAACGCGTATTTGAAAAAGCAAGAAGGCAAAACAATCTCAGTCGATAAACTCGCCAAATACCCCTATAATGGCATTGGCAAATTGTTCATTTACGAAGGTGAGCGGAGACATCAATTTGGTTCAGCTTTCAAAGTTGCGCCTAATGTACTGATGACGGCAGCACATTGTCTGGCGAATATCGTAGAAGAACGCGCCTACCATTTCAGCGACATTACCTACTGTCCAATTTTCCCATATCACAACCAATCATACACCGCCATAGGCTTAACAATTCCTGATAGTTACATCGAATTCAAACATACAGAAAATGACTACGGATTCCTCTTTTTCGATACCGAATTACCGGGAAATATCCTTCCAATAGAACCCAATCCTTCCAAAACCGGCATGTGTTTCTCCATTGGTTATCCTGATTCGTACCAGTATTTTGGCGATAAAATGATACAAGCTTATGGAAATTATGATAAGCCTTATTTGCAAGAAATGTTAATCATGTATGGAAATGATATGCGTTCGGGCTGTAGCGGAGGTCCGATAATTGATGGTGAATCAGGAAAAGTTATCTCCCTCAATAGCAGCAATATAGATGGAGAAAACAGCCGACGAATGTCCGGTCCAATGATGAGACCGGAGATTTTGACAGCTTTGAGAGAACTCACCGAAACGCTAAATCTTCCATTAGTTTAGCACTGATTATTTCGTTGTTCCTGCCGCTATTTTCCACCGTATTTCGTAAGTTTGCAGCATGGCAAAGAAGACAAGCAAAAAAGAAAATATAGAATTCAATCAAAATGACGATGCAATGCGTCTGGCGATTTCGCGAATGGAATTTGAGTTGGATAAAATCAACTTGGGCGGCGGCAAAAAACGCCTTGAAAAACTCAAAAGCAAAGGCAAAATGCCCGCACGCGAACGCATTGCTTACCTCATAGATGATAAGAGTGATTTTTTGGAAATCGGCGCATTCGCAGGTTATGAAATGTACGAAGAATACGGCGGTTGTCCTGCCGGAGGCGTGATTGCAGGGATTGGTTATGTGAGTGGCAGGCAATGTATGATTGTTGCAAATGACGCGACTGTAAAAGCAGGCGCATGGTTTCCTATCACGGGGAAAAAGAACCTTCGCGCACAGGAAATTGCTATTGAAAATCGCTTGCCTATCATTTACCTTGTGGATAGTGCAGGCGTCTTTCTGCCCATGCAAGATGAGATTTTCCCGGATAAAGAACACTTCGGACGTATCTTTCGCAATAATGCCGTCATGTCCAGCATGGGTATTCCGCAAATAGCTGCGATTATGGGTAGTTGTGTGGCTGGGGGTGCGTATCTGCCGATTATGTCTGATGAGGCTTTGATTGTGGAAGGAACGGGCTCGATTTTCCTTGCCGGACCTTACCTTGTCAAAGCAGCTATCGGCGAATCTGTCGATAAGGAAACGCTCGGCGGCGCAAGCACACAAAGCGAAATCTCAGGCGTTACAGACTACAAAATGCCCGACGACCCAACCTGCCTCGACACCATCCGCGACATCGTAGATAAATTCGGCACATTTGAAAATGCAGGATTTGACCGCGCCAAACCCAAACCACCGAAAAAAGACCCCGATGAACTCTACGGTCACTATCCTGAAGGTGGCTTGAAGCCTTACGATTCACTCGAAATTATTGAGCGATTGGTCGATGATTCCAAATTAACACAATACAAAAAAGATTACGGTAAAACGATAATTTGCGCTTACGCGCGAATTGATGGTTGGTCAGTAGGCATCGTCGCCAACAATCGTAAAGTTGTCAAAAATGCAAAGGGAGAAATGCAATTTGGCGGTGTAATCTACTCGGATTCAGCTGATAAAGCAGCGCGATTTGTAATGAATTGTAATCAGAAAAAGATTCCTTTGGTCTTCCTTCATGATGTTACGGGCTTTATGGTCGGTACGCGCTCTGAGCATGGCGGCATCATCAAAGACGGCGCGAAAATGGTCAATGCCGTTTCCAATTCTACTGTTCCCAAATTCAGTGTGGTGATTGGTAATTCGTATGGCGCAGGTAATTATGCCATGTGCGGAAAAGCTTACGACCCGCGCTTGATTGTGGCTTGGCCCACCGCGAAGATTGCCGTCATGGGTGGCTCACAAGCAGCGAAAGTTTTGCTGCAAATCCAAGTTGCTTCGCGCAAAGCAAAGGGCGAAATCGTCACCACCGCCGAGGAGAAAAAAATATTAAGCGAGATAGAAGAGCGTTACAAGAAACAAACGACGCCTTATTATGCTGCAGCGCGACTTTGGGTAGATGCTATCATTGACCCGATGGAGACACGCATGGTCATTTCAATGGGTATCGAAGCGGCTAATAATGCACCTGTGGCGAAGTTTAATCCGGGAGTAATTCAGACGTAATTGAATGATTGTATAATTGTGTGATTGTATAATTGTAAAATCCTATTGAAAATGAACGATAAAAAAGATGACAAAAAATATTTAAATTTGAATGATATTGATGCTTACAAATTATCCTTTCATCTTTCCAATTATGTGTGGAATAAAGTGATCCTATGGAAATGGTTAGCTCAAAAGACGGTAGGTACACAATTTATCACCGCATCAGATAGTATTTCGGCGAATATCGCGGAAGGTTTCGGGCGGTACTTTAAAAAGGATAAAATCAAATTTTATCGCTACAGCCAAGGTTCATTAAAGGAATGTTTTGATTGGAATGAAAAATCATACCGACGTGGATTGTTAAAAGAGGAAGAATATCAATACATTTTTGACGAATTGGAGAAAATAGAACCAGCTTTGAGACGTTTAATCAAATTCACAAATGACAAATTGAAATTCTAAAAAAACACAATCACACAATTTTACAATCATACAATCACAATGTTATCCGATTTTCAAACCTATCCTTCAAACGCTGGTCGTGCGTCACGATAAATAAGGTAGATTGTTGTTCGGCAGCTTCATTTTTAAGGAGTTGAATGACTTCCTCACAATTCGTATCATCTAAGGCAGAAGTCGGCTCGTCAGCAAGAATGACGGCAGGGCGATTGAGCAAAGCACGCGCAATGGCGACCCGTTGTTTTTCCCCTTCACTGAGGGCATCGGTGCGGGATTTGAGTTTGTGAGCAAGATTGAGGCGATCTAGAATTGTGCGGATGCGTTCGCCTTCCTGCGGTACACCTGCGAGGTATTGCGCCATTTGCAGATTTTCTCTTACCGACAATGCTTTAACGAAATGTGGTTTTTGAAAAACAATCCCGATATTTTGTCCTCTGAATTTATCCAGTTGTGCACCACTTAATTTGGTGATGTCTGTATTACCAATTTGTACGCTCCCCTTTTTGGGCGTCAGCAAGCCTGCCAAGAGATGTAGGAAAGTTGTCTTACCTGAACCGGATTCACCGAGAATCAACCAATGTTCACCTTTATTTGCCTGAATATCAGGAAATTCTAATGCATTATTTGCAGAATAACTATATTGTAAGTTCGTTGATTGTAGCATAATGATAACGTAACACGGACATTCCTGTCCGTATATAATAGCACAGACAGGAATGTCCGTGTTACGTTGCAAATATAAGGTAAAAATGAGATGATAGGACGCAGATTTATAGATTAAACAGATTTTTTTAACATTAAGAATAACTACCGTATCGAAACAATTATTTTAAAGACCTGTTAAAAACCGAACGAGACATTATGATATATTTTTTGATTTTCCATAACTGATATTATGAAAAAGACTCTAACTACTTTTCTAATTCTAACGCTCTCTTTCTCAATTATTTTTGCCCAACAGATTAATGTCTATGGACTATTTTATGAGCAAACCGGGGAATTTTCGGGGAATAATCAATTAGTTGTCTTAGACAATACGACGGGTGATATGACTTCATTGGGTATTATATCAGGTCTTTCGGCTGTTGCCGTTGGTTCTTCCACATTTGACCAGTTCAATAATCGTTATATTTTCTGGGGCATTAGTGATTCATATCAACAAAAAATATATCATCTTGACATTGCAGGTGCTTTGATAGCCAATAGTGTTCCCTTTGAGAATACTCCACCGGGAGAACTGGAATACGACCTCCAATACGATAAGGTTTATGGATTTGGAAATAGTCGGCTGCAAGAAGTGGATATATTTTCCGGCGCGACTACTACTGTCGGCACTTACGGTGCTATTCAAGTATACCCGATTGGCAGTTCCACCTTCGATTCGAATAATAGTCATTACATTATTGTCGGGGTAAATAGCAGTGGTTTGATGACCTTATATACGATAGATGTGAATACCGGAGCGATTGTTTATAGTCCCGATTTGGATAGTCTGAGCAATATTGGGGTAACTGCTTTACATTTTGATGTACAAAACAATACACTCTACGGACTTTATCGGGATATTGCCGCCTCGGAAACCTATTGGGTATCATTCAATCAGGAAACTGGTGATGTTACGTATATTTCTCTTGTTCCCGAATTATCTACATCGAACTCCGGTATTGTCGTGGGTTCTTCTACTTATAGTCAAAATGCCCAATCAATGATTTTCATTGGTGTCGTCAATGGTCAGAAACAACTCTTTACTTTGGATGCCCTCACGGGTGCTATTACACAAGCAGTACCTTTTGATAATCAAGTCATTGAGTTGGAAATCAATAACACCAGTTTTGCTAATAGTTTCTATAACAAATTGAGCAATACTGCATCTGTAAATGTGAAAAGTATAAGAATCGCACCCAATCCCGCCACCAATTTCCTTACCGTTGATTTGCCAAATAATCAATCTATTGAACTGATAGACGCTTCAGGAAAATTAATCCGTATTTTTGAAAATCATCAAGGACGGCTCAATATCTCTACGCTTAGCTCAGGAGCTTATTGGTTAGTTGCAAAAGATGGAAATACGGTCTTTAAATCTTTATTTGTCAAAGAATAGTTAGTATTTTTCGGAGAATTTGGTAATTTTATATTTGTTAATCCATATTATCCACCAAAAGTTGAGTACCGTAGCGTAATGCCTCCGGCTTGCGTATGTACACGTTATATGCGTAACGTAGAGAAAATTCATGAATTTTCTCTACGTTACGGTGGCGCAAGCCGGAGGCATTACGCTACGGTTGTACTTGAACTTGCACTTGAACTTAAAAATGAGTTACCCTGAACTAAGATTCTGGCAAAAAAGCCGCCGTATGGCGTCCGGTATTTATCAACTCGTACAGACTTTTCCCGAAAAAGAAAAACAAGGATTAGGACAGCAACTGCAAGAAACCGCTGTGCAAATACCCACGGATATTGCTATCGGCGTCAACGGTAAATACCGCGAATTTGCCATCCGTCAATTCCAATCCGCGAAAGCTCACCTATACAAACTTGAAACGCTGCTACTCATCGCCGAAGACTTAGAATATATTGGTGAGGAAAAGTTGGATGAGTTTCTGGAATCTATAACTGCTTGTCAGAAAATGATGGATGCCTATGTGCAATCTATGAAAAAGCCAAGACAAAAGTAATTTTTGATTGGATGATTTTTGATTTTTGATTGTGTTTCCGAATAGTCGCAAGACATTTTGGAAATGCCTTGCGACTTGCTTACTCCACAATTTCACCGTATTTTCGTGCGAATTATAAAATTCCAGTTGAAGATTATGGATTTCGGGTTCTACTTAGCCAACTCGTAACTCGTAACCCGCAACTCGTAACCCACAACTCGAATTATGAAAAAAATTGCACTCATCGGTCCGTGCCATCCTTATCGTGGAGGTAATGCCTTGTTCATTGCTCACTTGTATGAAGCCTTGTCGAAGGAATTTGAGGTCGAATTGATTAATTATAAAGTCCTGTATCCCAGCCTTTTATTTCCCGGCACGACACAATACGATGAAAGTGACGAGCATTTTTCGGATTTCACGGGTAAGCGGATGATTAACTCGATGGGACCGTTTTCGTGGTGGCGCACGGCGCGATATATCAAAAAAATGAATCCTGACCTCGTGGTGATTGATTGGTGGCAACCTTTTTTCGGACCTTCCAATCGAGCCATCAGCGGAATGCTTCGCAAACATTTTCCAAATAAAATTTTATTTCTGACAGAAAATGTCATCTCGCATGAAGCGCGTAAAATCGACAAATTTCTCACTAAATTAGGACTAAAACACGCCGATAAATTTCTTGCACTTTCTAATATCGTCGAAAAAGACCTGCCGCAATACAGTCGCGGACAAAAAATTTATCGTTCCGAATTACCGATATTTGGTTGGTTTAAAGAACACGAAAAGGCTGAAATTCAAGCAGAAAAAGAAAAATTAGGATTTGAGAAGGATAGCACCGTTCTCTTATTTTTCGGATATGTGCGACGATATAAAGGTTTGGATATTCTACTGGAAGCCTTCGCCGACCTTGCCGCCCAACGGGATGATTTGCGCCTACTCGTAGCCGGAGAATTTTATGACGACCCGAAATTTTATTTTGACATTATAGAAAAAAATAACATTGGCAATAAAGTAAAAGTTATCAATCAATATATTGCAAATGAAGAATTGGCGAAGTATTTCCAACTTTCTGAAGTTGTAGTGATGCCTTACCGTTCGGGTACACAAAGCGGTATTTTGAATATTGCCTACGGCTACAACAAACCTGCGGTAATTACCAATGTGGGCGGCTTCGCCGAATTTATAGATGACGGTAAAACGGCGGTTCTGGTCGCAAAAGCAGATAAATATCACATCGCAGCCGGGGTACGTCATTATTTTGAATTGGCAAAAACAGTGGATTTTGAAAATAATATCAGAAAGCGTGTCGCGGAGAATGGTTTTGGGAAAATTGCGGAGGTGTTTAAGGAAATTCTGAAAGACTCTGAATAATTTTTGATTGGGTGATTTTTGATTGTTATGCCCTCTCACACCCCCAGCCCCTAAAGGGGAGTTCTGCCCACCAACGCCTCTGCGGGAGAGCCTTCCTTTAGGAATGAAAAGGTGCGGGAGAGCAAAAAAACATTGCAATGAACGACGAACAACAAGCAGCAAATAAATACTTAAAGACTAAAAACGACATCAAAAATATCATCCAAAAAAGCATTGACCTCAAACGACAATTGCTTGAAGATGAATATTATACAAAAAAAATACACATCGCAAGTAATATCGTAACGAATACCTTTAAATCAGGTAGAAAAGTCTTTTTCTGCGGAAATGGTGGTAGTGCAGCAGATGCTCAACATCTTTCTACGGAACTCTCCGGCAGATTTTATTTGGATAGAGCTCCTTTATTCGCAGAGGCTTTGCATGTGAATACTTCTTTCTTGACGGCGGTGGCGAATGATTTTGGTTACGAGGAAATCTACGCGCGTATGGTGCAGGCGAAAGGTAGTGAGGGAGATGTATTGGTTGGCATTTCAACTTCGGGCAATTCTCCAAATATTATCCGCGCACTCCAACAAGCAAAAGAACAAAAACTCATCACCATCGGCATGACCGGCGAGACGGGCGGCAAGATGGCAGAATACTGCGATGTCCTCCTGAATGTTCCTTCAACAGATACGCCACGCATTCAAGAGTGCCACATTTTAATCGGACATATTATTTGTGAACTGGTAGAACGGGAGCTGTTTAATGAGTGAATTTTGAGTGAGCGAATGAGTGAATGAGTGAGTGAATAATAATGCTGAAATGCGATAATGCTACAATGCGATAATATATTGTAGCATTATCGCATTTCAGCATTGTCGCATTAAAAACATTCACTCATTCAAAATTCGCTCATTCACTCATTAATACTGTCTATCAAGAACGTACCAACTAAACGCCCTCAAATTCAACTTAACCATAGAATCCCGAATCAGCGGGTCAAGAATTTTCCAGCCTTTATCCATGATTTCGTAGGCTTCATCCATACATTTATCAATGGCATTTACTTTGTCGAGTAGGTCAACGGCTTCTTTAATAAGAGTCAAATCATCCGTTTTCATATTGACGATTTCCCATAAGCGGGCGCGGTCTTTTTGGTCGAGACTTGCCATTGCCTTGCCGACGGGATAAGTGATTTTTCCTGCGGTAATATCTTCGCCTTTTGTCTTTAGACCATCTTTGAAACCTCTGAGATTCAGCGTATCATCTATGATTTGGAAGGAAATACCGAGTGCTTCGTAGTAATTCGCCAAACCTTCTATTTGCTCGTCTGTACCACCACCGAGAATACCGCCGATTCTCGCCAAATAACTCGCGGGTGCTGCTGATTTTAAACGGTGAATGGCAAGGATTCGTTTTTCGAGTAGTTCGCCGCCGCCATTTTCGACGACATCATCCATCATATAATTTAAGCCATGAATATCGAGTGCTTGACCACTATGCGCCGCACGCAGGGCTTCAAAGTATAAATCGTAGATTTTTACCCTTTTTTCAGCCTCCAATTTCTTGGTTCTATACACACAAATTTGTCCGATAAAATAACAAGCAGAACCCGCGTTAATCGCAACCGGTTCGCTATACATGACGTGGCAGGCAGGTCCGCCTCGGCGCACGTCTGATTTGTCCTCCACATCATCTACAATCAACGACCCAACGTGCATCAATTCCGGCAGTGCCAACCACAATTTAGCCACCTGCGAATCACCGCCCACAATATCGCAACATGCGAGGGCAGCGTAGCTGCGCCAAGATTTTCCGCCCCGGTCAATGATAGAGCGAATCGGTTCTACCAGTGCCTTTGAGTACTGTTCTGAATCAATATTTTGTGCAAAATGCGGTTGCTCTTTTCGCGTCACCAACTCATTGAGTTTCTCTTGATTGGGATTTTTTGGCAAGATATATTTTATGGATTTTATCGTCTCGCGACTGACGGCTTTGAAGAAATCTTCGAGCGTTTCTTTCTCATCAAAACCGCTTCTTTCCACGAAGCCCGGACCGGAAATTTCTCTCCCCTCGAATGTACCTTCTACCTCAATTCGCCCTTCCCAGAAAGCAGGTTTTGAGATGACTGTGGCAAATTCCTGTTCCTGAAAAGGAGCTTTTGCTTCTATGTGTAGCCCAAAGTCCGGCGCATCAATCACCCATTCTGTCGGATACGACTGAAAGGTCTTGGTACTTGTCCAAAGCTCTCCCCTACTCTCCATTTCAAAATCGCCTGTTGAAATACGATTACCTTCCGGGTCAATCATAATCAATTGTGCATCAGCGACTTCCTGAGTATGATGATCAATCAAATGATACGCCGTGAATTCGTAACCGTTATCAAGTTGAGCAGCAAGCCAGTTCCATGAAACGTCTTTGGTGAGGTCAAGACTCTCTTCTTCTTTGCTTTTTTCTCGATGTCTTCCAAATTCATGGTCATACCAACCCGTGCCTTTTACCTCTGCTTTCACATAGACTTTATCTTCGCCTTTTTCTATCTCTGCCTCTTCTATTTCGATGAATCCCGTTACCTGATGTTGAGGAATAAAATAGTAAAACATATCTTCTGAAGATGTACCGGAAACTACGCCGTTTTGTCCGTGTCGTATAGGTGGTTTTTGAGGGTTAAAATGTAGTTCGCAGGTCAATTTATGTTCTACATCATGCAGTTTTAAGATGTAATCACCATTTGCATTCTTCTTAAATGAATTGGTATCAAACACCAAGTCCAATTTATCCATAGCTACCGTGACATCGCCTTCAAACATTCTGTCGGGATAGGGCATCGAGCCTTTCTCCAACATCTCTATGGCTGCCTTGCGAACGCGTTCGTCTTTTACGCCTTCTTTTTTTCGTAGCTTTTTCAAACCAATTTCAGGCGCACGCTTGTCCACACGCGAATTTTGATAGTATTTTTTGTGTTCAACATCGACAATCGCCCATGTAATCGAGTGTGCATAATCAGCAACTTTCGTTGCTTCATCGTAGCCAATTATTTTCCTGAAAAAAGAAGCGAATACGGAATATTTCAAGCCGCTTTCGCTTTCGAGGTGAGCATTTAAATACCACCATTCGGTGCTTGAACTGTGGTGGGGTAAATCATGGATGGATAAATCAATGTCTCCGAATTCTGAGGGCCAATCCTGTGGTCTGACAAATGTGTTTAGTGTGTCATTCATTACGTAGTGCTTGATAATATATCGGGTATGTGTAATAAAAATAAGCTGAATTGTATGTGTTCAAAATTTACGAAAATTTCAAACGGCGATAAAGGTAAGGAAAATAAATAAAGTTATGTGGCATTTTTTGTATTTGAAATTTACTTATGTAGATATTTTATAGTCACAAGTGATTTTTAAAATAAAAATTCCAAATCCCAACAAAAATGTAAATATACATCTGAGTTGAAATTTGGAATTTACGTTATGAGACTTATTTGTCTTTGACAATCAACGATTTACAGTCATACAATTCATTAAAATCCATAAACTGCAGCAAGCACAAAAGAAGCTAAACTGCTCGTAGGCATGTAATCTGTATCAATAAAAATATCTTCCGAAGACGTATCAAATCGCACTTCAGGAATCAATGTAAGCGGACCTACACCAATTTGGCTGGTCAAAGTAATCGCTGTAATATCTGCCGTAGCATCACCCACATAAGTCTGGAAATACTCCCCGCGAATACCCAAAGCTACAGCATCAGAAACTCCGTATTGTAAGTATAATGCACTACCTAAGAATCCGCCGGCATCTCCGTCCATATCCTGAATATTGCCATCGAAAAACTCACCCGGACTTGTCGTATTATACGTACCATTAAAGCCGACATAAAACTGGTCAGATACATCCCATCCGGTCGTCAAATCCACTTGGAAAGTCGCGCCGGAAGATACATCGTCCATACTTGCTGTTCTTTCATTCAAAGTACCATCTTGGTCGCCATAGACAAAGTTGAGATAGGCACTGCCCGCATCATTGGAGTAGCCCAATTGTGCGCCGAGCGAGTAAGTTCCAAAGGGATTGAAGTCCGTATAATCCGTCGGATTCATAATACCCAACATTGCTGAAAAATTATCCGTCAAAGCAATATCTGCCTTCAAGCCCGTATGCGAGAATGGTCCATTAGAAAACATATAAGAAGTCGAATAATTAAAATTCGCCGTAGGCGAAATCACTTCATAGCCCAAGAAAGTATTAAAATTACCCATTGTGAGCGTCACCTTATCGCTCACATTCCAGTAAGCATACAATTGGTTTACAATGGATGAGCTACCTGTACTCAAAAAGACGGCATCCGCTCCCTTTGGACCAAATCCCAAATCAGCCGTAAAACCAACATTTCCCTTTTCTCCTGTAGCAATCAAGTTGACCATACCCAATGCAAAACCGGGTGTATTGGCAAAAGAACTTCCGGGTGCAGCACCATCCACAGGCTTATTCGGCGCAGTAATATTTTGGCGAAAATAAGTATCTACCGAACCACTAAATGAAAAAGTAGCGGCTTCCTCTTCAGTAGTTTCTTGGGCAATCGAAATATTGATGGAAGTCATTAGGGCGAGGGCAAGTATGAGTAATAATTTGATGTTTTTCATATCAATTTACTTAAATAGTTAAAAAATATTTGTGTTTGATACACGGTACTATCCAAGTAATTTTTAAAGCATATCCTGAAAATATATAACGAAAACAAATATTGATAGTCAGAGTTTTAGAGCATTCAACATTCACTCATTCAAAATTCAGAATTAAGCCTTTGAATCAAAGCCACTTTTTCATAACTTTGACATTGCGATAATAAGAGGACAGTACTATGCTGTTTTCTTTCGTTCTGCTCCCGATTTGTTTAGCGGCTCATCGGGAGTTTTTTTGTTGGTGTTGGGGTATCGTAGTGTTATTGCGTTTTATTTTTGCTTCGCAAAAAATACAACAACACTACGATACATCGACACCACAACACTATTGAATATTAGCAGCAAAGGCAGCATTTTCAACATTTTGATAAGCTGAAGCTCCGTGTTCTGCAATATCCAATCCTTTGATTTCTTCTTCTTCGCTTACGCGAATGCCGATGGTTACTTTTAATAAATACATCAATCCGAAAGAAAATGCAAAGGTGAATACACAGACAGCAAGCGTACCAATGAGTTGATTGATGAACTGTCCCATGCCTGCCATTTTACCAAAAATACCAACGGCAAGTGTTCCCCAAATACCGCACACCAAGTGTACAGAAGTGGCACCGACCGGGTCATCTACTTTAATTCTATCAAAGAAAACTACCGAGAATGGAATAATCACACCCGCTACCAATCCAATCAAAACTGCGGACATCGGTCCCATCTGGTCGGCACCGGCAGTGATACCTACCAAACCGCCCAAAATACCATTGAGTACCATTGATAAATCGTGTGATTTGAACAGGAGGTAAGAAGCGATAAATGCCCCGACTGCTCCCGCAGCAGCAGCTAATGCCGTCGTTACGAATACGAGTGAGACATTCGCAGCATCGGCAGAAAGTACTGAACCGCCATTGAACCCAAACCAACCAAACCATAGCAGGAATACCCCAACGGCAGCGAGCGGCATATTGTGTCCGGGGATGGGCTTGATGCCCGATGGTGTGTATTTCCCTAAGCGTGGACCGAGTACGATAGCCGCCGCCAATGCAGCCGCACCGCCCATTGCGTGCACAAGTGTAGAACCTGCAAAATCATAGAAGCCCATAGCGTCGAGCCAACCACCGCCCCACTTCCACATACCTGTAATCGGGTAGCTAATCGCCACTAAAATAGTCGCAAAAATCAAGAAAGACTCCAACTTGATACGCTCTGCTACTGCTCCCGAAACTATGGTGGCTGCAGTCGCTGCGAACATCCCTTGAAAGATAAAATCTGACCAGTAAGTGTAGTCTCCATAGGCAGAGGTTAAGTCGGCTTCAGAAGGATTGAGCCCAAAACCGCCAAATCCGAAAAATTTACCTGCAAAATCTGCCCCCGGATACATGAGATTGAATCCAATGAGGCAATATGTTAGCAATCCGATTGCTATAATCATTGCATTTTTAAAAAGGATGTTGACCGTATTTTTTCGTTGTACAAAACCGGATTCGAGTGTAGCAAAACCTAAGTGCATGATAAATACCAAAACCGTTGCCACGAGTATCCATAAATTGTTTGTCAAAAATGCCGCTTCGTTGGCGGCTTCCATAGCTTGTTGTGCTGTTACATTTGCCATAACTTATTCTTTTTATTCAGAGGTCAGAAGTCAGACCATTTTCATTGTCAGAAGTCAGAGCCTCATAGATGTTTTTATGCAAAAACTTAATTATCAATTTTTTATAAAATATATTTACCGTTTACTGTCAAATAGCACTCTCACCGACCTCGCCTGTACGTATGCGCGTGACGGACTGTACATCAAATACTGTAATTTTCCCATCGCCCACTTCGCCGGTGCGTCCTGAGCCGACGATGGTTTTGATTATTTCGTCTACCTTATCATCCGTAGTGAGAATATCGAGTTGAAGGCGAGCGATATAATTGGAATCATACACGCTGCCGCGATAGACCATCTTTGAGCCTTTTTGCAAGCCAAATCCCTTCACATCACTAAGTGTGAAGAAATTGACTCCAATGTCCGCCAAAGCGTCTTTGACTTTCTCAAATCGGGAAGACCGAATAATGGCTTCGATTTTTTTCATGTTTGAAAGTTTTTGTTACGTTCTTCGTTCTTAGTGCTTCATTAGAAAAGAAAGCACAAGACGTGAAACTGTGACTGTGAAGAAATCAGCAAAAATGTTTCTGAAACCTTTTTATCAATTTATCAACAAAGGCGTTTTCTTATTGAAAAATTGATAGTTTTTGAATCATTTCATGTCAAAATTAACAACAAAAAACATTTATCACAAATACGTTTTCCCCGCAGAATGCAGTATATTTTGCCGGAGTTATTAAATAATTATTAAATAATTGGCAGGATAAAATACGGCAGAATTTTTATTCGGAAAGAAAAGTCAGACAAAATTTATAGTATGTTTTAAAAAGTTAAAATTTTTATAAAAAAATAAATTTTTATTCATAAAAATAAAGCAAAAACAATTTTCCGTTCATTTTTACTAAAAATAAATCACCTCAAATCGCTTT
>JAHDEO010000117.1 GCA_020628725.1 Saprospiraceae bacterium | reverse complement strand
ATCTGGGGTACTCTTTTGAGTTTAGGATGCTATTTTAGGTTGCGCCCACCCCTCATACAGCATTAATTTAATGCAAAGTATTAACAAACAAAAATTATCATACAACAAATCCAATGTCATCAATCTCAGCAGATTCGGAAGCAGACTCACTTTTCCTCTTATCCAACTCCGCACGTATTTCATTAGCTTTTTCCTCATCAAGGTCATAGTTCCACATGACCAACATCGCGAGAGACGTACCCAAAATCGGTAAGCCGGAATAGAAAAGCCTCAATCCGTCGATAGCACCTTCGGGTTGCGCGCCCAATCCGGGGTCAAAACCAACGATAGACAAAATCAAACCACTCAAACCGCCTGCAATCGCAAAACCAAACTTGACCATCCACCAGTAAATCGCCCCGAAGATGCCTTCTCTCCGTTTGCCGGAATGTAATTCGTCGAGGTCGCACACATCGGCAGTCATGGACATCATAATGGTAAACAAACCGCCAATACCAAATGAAAAGAAGGGCAAAGCGAACAGAAACATATAAGGTTTGCCGGGTATAAATAGAAACCAAAGTAAGATATAACCAATAATAGAGATGCCTTGCGATATTAGGAAAGTCCGCTTTTTACCTATCTTCTTGGACATCCATGTAATCGTCGGGATGACGATAAAGGTGGTAATCAAAGCCCCGACACATCCAAAAAGCGTGGGCCACAGACCCGCTGCACCAGCATCTCCGGCGAAAAGATGCCAAACGATGATAAAAAACGAAAATGCTGCAATGGTATTGAAGGCATTAAATACAAAAAAAGTAGCGATACATAATTTTCTGAAAGGCTTTAGCTTGAAGGCATCTATAAATCCGCTAAAAAATTCTGTCAGTCCGCCGCTTGCGTTAGATAAAGTAAGCGGTACGAGACTGTCATCATCTTTAGTGGATTTGGCAGGAATAAAAATGGCGGGTATCATCGCCAAAACCATACAAACAATACCAACCCATATGGACAGACTTCTGGTGGCTTCATCTGCGGTATTGAACCAACTTTGGTCGTACATAATCACCCAAAACCACGGCGCGATGACCCAAGCCCATTGTCCTATCCATTGAGCAATTGCCATGATATTGGTGCGCTCGTGAAAGTCGTCGCTCATCTCGTAGCCCATCGCCACATACGGCACACTAAAGATGGTCAAGCCCAAATAAAATACAAATGACCACAACAAGAAATACGTAAAGTTATAATCCAAGCCGTTTTCCCTGTAAATCTGCCACATCGCCACAAATGAGATACCCAAAATAATCGCCCCTATAAAGACATATTGGCGGCGGCGACCCCATACGGAACGGGTGTTGTCAGAGATAAAACCCATGATGGGGTCGGTGATGGAATCAAAGATTCTTGGTAGGAAAAATAACATCCCCCACATCCATCCCGGAAAGCCCATGTCCTGCACCAATACCACCATAAAAATCCCTAATATAGCCGGGAACATCTGATTGGCTAACATGCCTAAACCAAAGGCGATTTTGTGTCCCATGGGTACGGGTTGTGTTGTTGGATTGCTCATAGTGTCGTTGTTTCCGTAGAGACGCGATTAATCGCGTCTCTACTGTTTAAATTTTTTTATAGTCGGCAATTCTATTTCCTTCAACAAGGCTTCTTTATTGCCATTATATGTTTTTGTAATTTTATTTCCTCCTCGCATTAATCCGTCAAAAACGCCCTTATCCACCAACTCCCATAAAGGATATTTCGCCTGACCATCTACGGTGAACAACCCGAAGTGATTTTCGGAACCATCAGGGTTTTGAGCATCTTTCCACGGCTCATCGAATGCTTCAAAATAGAAACAGGCAACCCCGTTTTTCTCCGACCAATCTCGCATCAATTCGTGGTAAAGTCCTTGTTTGTATTCGTCGTTTGCTTTGCTGCCATCCGGTCCGTAAAAGCCATTCGAGCGACTCGCCCAACCCGTTTCGCCGATGTGAATGGGTTTGTCAATACCCAGACTTTTCATGTATGCAGCCGTCTGATTGTATTGAGCTACCGCATAGGCAGCAGCGCGTTCCATGACTTTATCCAATTGTTCTGTTTTGGGGAGTTGCGTTTCGCTTTCATCCAATCCCCAAAAGCTCGGATTATAGTGCGTATCGTGCATCGGGTACGTGTGCATGGAGATGTAATCAACCGCCTTTATCAACTTAGTGAGGTCTTCGGTGTGATAAACTTCCTCGCCGCCTCCCCATGAAGCAAAATTGTCGGAACTGGTAATCCAAAGGTCTTGGTCTAAAGCTCCTTCGCGCTTTAAATTTTGTAAATGATTGACCCATTTCAAAATGATATTTGGCTGTACATAGTATGCCGCCGCCCATTTGACCATCGCTTCATTTCCCACAGCAATCACTTTAACGATGTCGGGATATTCATTTGCCATGTCAATGGCTCTTTGGATTTCAGCAGCGTTTTCTGCTTCGTCTTCTGCATTGTGGTTGGGGGTTTCTGTCCACGCATTTTCGCAATTTATCCACGCGCCCAGCATGACGTACATTTCAAAATCGGGGTTTTCGCTTTTGAGTGCTTTGATGGCTTTTAGTACGGTAGTCGCATGTGGTAGTTTTGTATTGTAAGTTCGTAACACCCTGATACCCATAGCGTAGAGTATCTTCATGTCTTCCTTGATTTCTTCGACGGTCGGTTGCTTGTCGCGGGATTTTTGTTGGTAGCCTCCGTAGGAAATCGCGGGGTAGTTTTTGTTACCTAATATTTCTTTTGCCGTTATTTGTTTATTGTTTGAATGGTGTTTGTCTGAATTGTTTTGACAGGAAAAGCAAAACAATAAGACCAAAGCAATAGTAATATTTTGAATAGTATTTTTCATTTTCGTTGTATGATTTTTATTTCAAAATATCCTCTTTTAGTTTCACAATAATTCTATCAATAACACCTTTCCGTTCAAAAATCTGCTCGCTCAAGTCCTCGTTCAATTCGAGTGAATCAAAATGACTAACTTTCTCATTTACATCAATAACTTCCACTTGATTTTTCTCCGCTAATGTATAAATAATCGGCACTTGACAATAGGTGAAACAAAGCGAATCCGGCTCTATTTGAATTGTTTTGGATTGACCTTTCACATTAATGTAATCAAATATTTGGGGCTTTTTGAGGAACTCACTTTTTCGTAAAAGGCAAGGATTAAATAACAGTTTTCCGTCGCGGATAAAGACACCGAGTTCGCCATATCGGGATAGGATGTCTTCTTTGACCTGCCCTGTCATGCCGGGCTGTTGTGCGCCTTTGGTTGCGGGCGTATGCGAATACGGGTCGGTGGGAAATGCGCCGTACAAAGCAGGTGATTTGTGTACACCAATACCTTCGCTGATTTCGTAATAATGCTCCAATAAGCGACCAATGGTACTCGCATCTTCCTGATTTTCAATAGCTTTCAGACAACATTCTTGCACCGCCAATTGCAGCTTAGAAACCATATGCCAATAGATAGAACCCAAGCCCTCGTAACCGTAAAAAGTACCCGACCTTCCTGTAAATTCTTTATGGTTAAAAACTTCTTCAAATACTTGTAGTACTTGTTCTTTTTCCTGCTTTGCCAAATCGCTGTATTCGGATTCGGGCAAATGATTTATTGCAGCTTCGAGGTCATTGGCATTTCTGAAATTTCCATTAAAATGATAGCTGCCCTTGATGTCTTTTTCAATAATTGTGGTAGAACCGTCTTGCAATAATTGAGTCAATAATTTGGATTGTGCGACTGCTTTTTCGGGGATAATATTTCGCTCCATAAATCCTTTTAATTCCTTATTGGGATAAAGGATGTAGCTGTATTGGTCGTGCCGGAATAGCTTGCTGTTTTTCAAACCATCCAATACCTCCAAAGTCGCTTGTGCCGACAAATAACCGGAACTCAAGACCGCGACCTGTCCCTCAAGCATTTCACTAAGATAAGAAATAGCGATGCCTTCATCCACAACAGACATGAGGTTGTAAGCGTGGTAAAGTTTGTCGGTACGTTGGTTCTGATTGATGGTATGTTCGATGTATTCAAGGCTTAAATCAATGAAGGCTTGTACATCTTCTTTGGCTAAGTTTGTTTTTTGCCCCGTAAAAGCATCCGTGTAAATTTGGTGTCGGAATGTACTTGCGGCTTCGCCTAATTTATTGAGAATTAAACTACGCTCGGCGTCTGACATTTGCTTGGTTAAGAGCTGTTTATGTTCTGTGAATGTTTGTTGAATATTTTTATAAAAATCTAATAATTCAGACGAAATTTTAAAATTATTTAATTCAGAATGCGCTAATGTTTGTTTGAAAAAAACAAGAAATCTTCTGATATAATATAGCGTGACCATTGAGACGCCGTTGCCTACGAGGGCGTTGTTGGCATCGTTCCATTCGGGGCGTTGGGTGTTCATCCAGATACCGCCTTCTGGGATAAAGTTGGAGAGTTTGGAGAGTAAAGTTGCCAATATTTTCTCTATGAAACTGACGCGGTGTATCGCGCCGTTTTTGTCTTTCAATAAAGTGCCGTCTGCACCTATTTCGGCTTTATGTTGGCGTATTTTGTGGTCTGATTTTGCATCAAATTCGATGGTGTCTTTTGGATTTTTGAGGATGTCGGCAAAGGGTTTTATTTTGTATGGAACATTGGCATACACAAAAATTTCCTCATCAAAATAATGTTGTAAACCTGCGTTAGAATAGTCTTTGAAAAATTCCAAAAATTTCAATAAATAAATAATCTGATGGTCGCCCCAATAACCGATATACGACCAGGGATTATCCGGTTCGATAACTTCCCAATCGAAGCCGCCTTTGGTAACTCTGTATGGGTTGTAACCCTCAAAGGTAGAAGCATTTAGGAACTTTAAGACCATGCTCTCAATGAAGGCAGGATAGGCGTGTGCAAGGGCTTCCCAATTCTGAAAAATATCCCGCCAATTGCCTTCATAATCCAAGATTTTCGAGCCATCCTCGCTTTTTGTATTGATGGAAAAACGATTCCACGGACGGCTAGGGTCGCCATGCCGTCGGCTAAAACTCAAGGGCAAATATTCCAGACATAATCGTCTCAAATCGGGGTCTTTTATCGGGTTGAGCGATGTTTTTAGCTCGAAAAAAGAAAAATTATCGGGGAGTTTTGCGATAAAATCGGCGTTGTTATCGTAAACTTTGCGATTGGCATTTGAGAGATATTTGGTAAAATCCCATTTTTCTATCCGGTAATTTTCATCAAAAATACCGCCTCGCATGATGTTGAAAAGCGTATTGGAAAAATGCCGGACATCCCGCCGTTGGTCTGCCGAAAATTGCAAGCCATCGGCGGATGCGACTAACTCAATTAAGCGTTGTGTGCCTGATTCGATGTCCGCTTCTACCGATGCTTTCAGGGCTTTTTTGTCTTTTATCATTTCGGATAATTCGACGACAGCAGCTTGGCTTTTGTCTATATCGGCACAAATCATCCATTCCTTTTTCGCCTTCGCCGACAAGGTAATCGTATCATTCAAAAAGTACGCGCCTTTCTCGGCTTTTACATCAATTTCTTCTTTTATGCCTTGCTTTTTTCGGAAGTTTTTTAATTGACGAGAGGACAAAAGATAGGTCGGGTTTTCCAAACCCATACTCCACGCTACGTTGGCTTTCAGACATTCGCTCGGTTCGGCTTTATCCGAAATAATGGCACTCAGCGCAAAAATTCCGATACCGGATGACTTGATGAGTTCGCTTCGTTTGTAGGCATCTACGAGATTGCTAAGTCCGTTTTGTAAGTCGCTCACAATGCCCGAAGGGATGATATTTTGGATGCCATCTATGAAAGAAATGGTCACTTCGCTATCACTATTATTGATGAGTTCTGATTTTCTGACGAAACCAAATTTATCGCTCGAATTCCACTGATAACGAAAGGTCAATCCCAAGTCGTGATTGATTTCTTCAAACAGCACCTTATTGCCATAAATATTTTTGTAGAGGTTGCGACTCACCTGATACACGCCCTCTTGACGGATAGAAAAAGGCTCCCAAAGTGTTTGATTATCAACTAAAAAAATAGATTTGCTGCCAGTAACATCCGTAGATTCCGTAATTTTATCATCCGTATAATAAGGAAATAAAGCATGGTCAGCATTTTGTCTTCCTGCACTCAAACCGCCATTGCTTGAGATAAACAGCCAGTGGTTGGAATCGCTGACGATGCTCATGAAAAAAGGGCGCAGGTCGTCCACATTTGTAATCTTGTAGAAAGACTCACCTGCTATATTTAGTTGTTCTATATCAGTTGTCATTGAATTTCAATTTTATGAAAAAAGTGTAGCGCGGCACTTCCAGCCCGTTCCACATTCATTTTGCTACATACACAGAACGGGCTGGAAGCACCGTTCTACAGGGCGCGGACTGGAAGTCCCGCGCTACGTGTGGGATTTGTTTTTCATTTGGTATAAAAGTATAAAGTCTAATGTGATTTAGGGCATGTTTGGGAATTTATTTGTGTTTTTGAATTGTTTCACACAGAGGTCGCGGAGTTCGCAGAGGGCTTGTCAATCAAATCTCTGCGAACTCTGCGTTCTCTGCGTGATTCCAAATTTACTGCCCAAACCATCGTTTTAAAAAACACTTTTTGTCGCTGTTTTTACTTTGAATTGGGATAGCCTTTTCACCTTTTGCCTGAAGGACGGCATCTGCGATTTTGATACTTTCAAAATGATTGTTTAAAGCATCTGTGGAAGTTCCTTTTTTGTAAGGATTAAATTGGTGAGCAGCTTGTAAGGCGTAGTAAGCAGCTCTCGGAGTGAGGGCGTACAAACCTCGTTCATCGGTAGCTTCTTTGGCACAAATTCCAAACCACTCTTCATTCATATTATTTTTTCCTTTTATGAAATCTTTCAGATAACCACCATTCGCCCACGAAGCATTATTATCGTGAATATTTGCATTTTTTCTGTTGTCAAAATCATATTTCCACCAACCATCGCTAAATTGAAAGGTAAAACCGCCGATGGAGTTGCCTGCCTTGCCGAGTCCTGCTGCGTTCTGATAAATTTCTTTCCAATTTCCGAGCATATAATAGGCTTGTGCAGCTTGGTCTTCTGCATCCTCCACCGCATTATAGGCATCTGCTCCAAACTCTGTGAACATGATGGGTTTGTTGAGTTTTTCTTTGACGACTTCAAACATGTTATCAAAGGAAACGCCTCTGTAAGTATTTGTACCATAGATGTCTATATCTTTACATTCTTCTGCTATGATGTCGATAAACATGGCATCTCCATTGCACATTGCCACAGGATGTGTCGGGTCAATTGACTTGATTTTGAGTGCGGCGTCGTTCATCAATTGGTACATGGGTCTTGCGCGTTGCTCGCCTATGAAAGCCATTTTTTTATCTTCATTTGGAAAATTTTCTGTTTCGGCACCCGCCCAGAATAGTCCGTAATTATTTTCATTTCCGAGTAAATACATGAGCAAACCGGGCGTATTTTTGTACTCATTTACCCAAGTTTCTATTTCGGATAAAAGCAATTTTTGGCTGGCAGCATCGGCGTAATCCGTAGTCGGCACCCACTCACCATTTAGCAGTAAACCGTAGCGACCAAAGGAGTGATTGAGCAAGGTGTAAATGCCGTATTTTTCGTAAATGTATTGAATCCATTTGGGCGGAATGCCTGTGTATTGTCGGATGGCGTTGACGTTCATATCTTTCAACAAAGACATTTCAGCGTCCAATCCGGCTTTGATGACCTCATCAGATTTTACCCACAAATTAGCGGTGACTGCATCGGTACCAATGGGAATGTAATCCCAATTCATTCCGTTAATCATAAATGGTTTTCCGCCGACTAATAGTGTCATTTCTCCATTATTATTGGAAATGGTAATGGTTGGATTCGTTTGTGCTAATACCGTTTTACCCATAAATAAAAAAAAGAAAATGGGTAGGAGTTTTTGTAATTGGATGGGAAATACGTTGATACAATTCAATCGAAATAAGAATGTCTTTTTCATAAAAAATTAACTTGTGGGATAGTCGGCAGACGAAGGTTTTTATAAAAATTGGTAATTTGACCAGTCAAATATGTGCTATTCACAACCGGATTCGTCTGACGACAAGGGAATTTTTTACACAAAAATAAAATTTCATGCATCGAAAACTAAGTTTTGGTTAAAACTTGTTTAGATTTATTTCGAGTTACGAATTATTCAAAATTATTCATGCAAGACATTATTATAAGAAAAGCAACAACGAACGATATGGATACTTTGTTGGTGTTTGAGCAAGGTGTCATCGAATTTGAACGCCCGTTTGACCCGACATTGGGCGATAATATTCATTATTATGATTTGAATGAAATGATTAGCGCATCGCATATCGAACTTTTGGTGGCAGAACAAGCAGGAAAGCTTATCGCATCAGGCTATGCGCGTATCGAAGCGGCAGCGAGACCATATTTGAAACATGATAGACAGGCGTATTTGGGATTTATGTATGTCGTTCCTGAATGTCGTGGACGTGGTGTCATTCGACTCATCATCGACCAACTCAAAATTTGGAGTGCCGCACAAGGCGTAACTGAATTACTCCTTGAGGTCTATGCCGGCAATGAAGGAGCCATTAAAGCCTACGAAAAAGCAGGCTTTGAACAACTAACTATTGCGATGAGAATGGGCTTGAAATAGTTTTTTTACAATATTCTACACAAAAATAAAAGGGCAATTCATCGTGAATTGCCCTTTTTATTACAATAAAAAAATAAAAACCTGATGGTGTTTTATCGTCTGTTATTATTCGGAAAGTTTCACAAAACGCTCGGTAGCATAAGTGTTATCTCCGAAATGTAATCGAATAATATACATACCCGCAGGCAAGTGTTTGATGCCGATACGTAAGTTATCAGACTTCGCTGCCAGCGTATATTGATTGATGGGTCTGCCCGTCATATCATAGACTTGAAGTACACCATTTTCCTGTATATTTTGGAAATTAACAGTGATAACATCAGTCGCCGGATTCGGCTGAATATGTAGTGACGGATTTGCTGCGAGTTGTTCGTCTTCACGTTGTAGAGGTTGCGTCTCTCTGAGTACGAACAAGCCTTTTTCTATATCACTGACAATGATATTTCCGCTTGCAAAATACGGATAATTACTCCATGCCGAATTGAATGCGGCATTATCATTCTGCGGATAAGTATCAAAATAAGCGACCTCTTGCAAATTGGCATTGGCAACATTGCTAACATCCACTATTCTTAGTCCACTGCGGTAGTTTGCCATGTAAGCCTTATCGCCTTTGATGTACAAATTATGGTCGATAGAAGCTACGGCTGCTTGGTAGTAACCCATATAAACAGGACTATCCAAATCGCTTACATCCCAGATATGCGTGCGGGTATTGTGTCCGTTCTGCGATTCGTCCAGTTCATCATTCATCAAGAAATATTGCTGGTCTTCTGTCAACCAACCTTGATGTGTGTAGCGTTGTCCGGCATAACCCGTTCTTGAAATCTGCGACATATCTGATTTGTCAGAAACATCTACGATGGTCAAGGTATTTTCATTTGAATTGAAACAAATTTCTTTACCTGAATACTGGCTGTCAGGACCTGTATATTGGACACATTGGGCATCGTGTGTGTAACCATCCGAAGAGAAACAACCTACAAATGAAGGCGAAGTCGGATTATTCACATCAATCACCGTTAATCCACCTGAACATGTATTACTACCTACGGTATAAACGTAGCCGGATTGTTCATTGAGTACAATATTGTGAGAATTGCTCAAGTTGAGTCCGCCACCGAGATTCGTCAATACGTCATCTGCATTGAAGTTGCTTGGCGGGTTATTGATATTACGTAAGCGAGTCAAGTCAAATACTTGCATACCATGTCCGCCAGCTTCACTGACGATAAAGGCATGGTCGTCAAAGACTTTCATATCTCGCCAGGTACTGGCTGAAGTATTTGTCGGTAATGTACCAATTAATATAGGATTATTTGGTGTGCTGATGTCGATAAAGGTCGTTCTGTCGGTACAGCCGAAAATAGCATATTCTTTTCCGGTCTGCGGGTCAGTCCAACCCCAGATGTCATTTGCTTTGGAACAGCCCATATCACTGTTTGACAGGAAGCCGACCAAGTCAACATTATTGCACGGATAGCCGTCTGCAAAGCCGTTGACACAAGGTGCTGCGACATCTCCGCCGCCGCTATCACAAGCATCCGGTATGCCATTACCGTCGCTATCTATATTGTCGTCACCACCGGGGCAGACATCATTGGCATCACAAACGCTGTCATTGTCTGCATCTTGGAATATACCGCCTCCACAATTACAGTCACTATCTAAAGCTTCACCTGCTGTGCATGGATCGCCATCGTCGCAAGGAGTTCCGGGTGTACAGCCTGCGCCATCGTTCAAGGCTACGGTGTAATCCTCAACTTCTCCGTATGTGAATGAACCACAGGCTTCGGGTGTGTTATCCCACTCCATTACTATACGCATGGTGGTCGTACCTGCTCCTGAAGGTGCGCTAAATGTACCCACCAAAGGCGTCGTACTTGAGCTTGTGCCTGTATAAACTTGTTCTCCTGTATCCTCAAAGTCACCATCTTTGTTGAAATCTATCCAAATACTCCAGTTTTCGGCATAGGAACCATTGACGAACCCGGGCGTGAGTGTAACGTCATTCGTATTACTGAGCGTGGCTAATACATTGCCCGTATAATCACCATAACCATTATCATTGCCGGAATTATTGGCTTGACCGTTGACTTCTACGGACTGGATAAATTCGTAGTCGGTATTTGTACTTGTTGCATCGCAATAATCGACATCATTGCAACTGTCAGTAGGATCGTTTGGACAAGAATCTTGTGCATCACAAGTGCCGTCATTGTCTGCATCTTGGAATGTTCCGCCTGTACATTCGCAGTTGCCATCATAGGTTTCGTCTGCGGTGCATGGGTCGCCATCATCACAAGGTGTTCCTATTATGTCGTCATCTTGTCCCGGACACGCATCATCCTCATCACAAACACCGTCACCATCCGTATCTACTAATGTGCCGCCTGTGCAATTACAATCGGCGTCGTAAGTTTCACCTGTGGTACAGGCATCGCCATCGTCACAAGCTGTACCGGGTGTACAAGGCGAGCTTAATGCAACTGTATAATCTTCGACTTCTCCGTATGTGAATGAGCCGCAAGGTTCCGGTGTGCTATTCCACTCCATCACTATACGCATGGTAGTCGTGCCTGTTCCCGAAGGTGCGCTAAATGTACCCACCAAAGGAGTCGTACTTGAGCTTGTGCCTGTATAAACTTGTTCACCCGCATCGTCAAAATCGCCATCTTTATTGAAATCTATCCAGATGCCCCAGTTTTCAGCATAGGAACTATTGACGAATCCGGGAGTGAGTGTAACATCATTGGTACTGCCAAGTGCAGCGAACACAGTGCCCGTAAAATCACCGTAACCACTATCGTCGCCGGAATTATTGGTTTCACCATTGAGTTCTACGGATTGGATGTATTCGTAATTGGTATTTGTTCCTTGTGCATCGCAGTAATCAATATTGCAGCTATCAGTTGGGTCATTTGGACACTCATCTTGTGCATCACAAGTACCGTCATTGTCTGCATCTTGGAATGTACCGCCGTTGCAATTACAATCAGCGTCGTAAGTTTCACCTGTGGTGCAAGCGTCTCCATCATCGCAAGCGGTTCCTTCTAATGCATTATCACAATCATCGCAGGCATCGGGAGTGCCGTCGCCATCGGTATCAACGTTGTCATCACCATTAGGGCAAATATCGTCTGCATCGCACACGCCGTCGCCGTCTGCGTCCTGTAGCGTACCTGCACAATTACAATTTGAATCGTACACGTCGCCTATTGTGCAATCATCTCCATCGTCGCAAGTTGTACCGATTATATCATCATCTTGTCCCGGACAAGCATCGTTTGCATCACATACGCCATCATTATCGGAGTCTTGGAATGTGCCACCTGTGCAATTACAATCGGCATCGTAAGTCTCGCCTGTGGTACAAGCATCGCCGTCGTCACAAGCTGTTCCTTCTAATGTATTGTCACAAGGGTCGCAGGCATCGGGAGTTCCATCGCCGTCTGCATCAGCATTGTCATCACCTTGAGGACAAATATCGTCGGCATCGCATACGCCATCACCATCAGCGTCTGCGAATGTACCCGCACAGTTACAACTTGAATCATAGACATCACCTGTCGTGCATGGGTCGCTGTCGTCACAAGTCGTTCCTATTATACTGTCATCTTCTCCCGGACAAGCATCATTATCATCACAAACACCATCACCATCTGAATCTACTAATGTACCGCCTGTACAATTGCAATCAGCATCATAAGTTTCACCTGTGGTACATGAATCACCATCATCACAAGACGTGCCTACATCGCAACCGGGCGTATCTTCAAAGCAGAAATCCGTTGATTCAGTACTCGCAAATTCACCGCCCGAAGCCAGCACATTGCCTTCCTCATCAGTAAGATTGTATGAACCCGTACCAAAGCCACAGCAAATACCATCACCGTAAGAATCATTGATTGTAAAGATGAAACAACCGTCATCAAGACAGAGATTTTCTGATACTGTAGAACCGTTAGGCTGATTGCCGTAAGGACCACCGGAAGTTACTGTAGCTCCGCTTTCATTGGTAACTGACCAAGTGGTTTCTGATGGGTAATTATCCAAAGTAATAGTAATAGCGACTGCATTGCCATTACAAGGACAAGGATTGGGACAAGAACCACCACAATCTGTACCTGTTTCATCTCCATTCTGAATACCATCATCACAAGTAGGTTCAGGTGGACATTCATCGGGACAAGAGCCGCCGCAGTCAATACCTGTTTCGTCTCCATTCTGAACACCATCATCGCAAGCGGGCGGACCACCGCCACCACAAGCGGCAATACCTTCACTACCATTTGAACAGGCAGTCGTGGCTGATGCCCAAGTAACGCTATTTACAAAAGTATTCATAGCGATAGCCTGTTCGTTGGAAAACATTACCAGACTGGCATCGTCAAAGTAATCCATATAATTAAACTGCACATATTCTCCCTGCGTACAGCCTGTGGCGAGCGCATTACAATTATTGGTAGCGACAACTCCACTGCTGGCGTTGGATTGTGCAGGTGTATCATTTACATCATAAGGACTGTTTGGCTCATCAGAACATCCACCTTGGAAGGTATGATAAAGTCCCAGATAATGTCCTACTTCGTGCGTGAGTGTACGTCCTAAGTTCCAATTGGCATCGTCGTTGAGTGCACCGCCGGAGCTACATTGCGCAAAGCCCGGACCTCCCCAGAAGGCACCATCTTGTGTAACTCCATCTCCATTCAATGCCCCCGGAATACCATCCGCAACTCCATAACCCAAACCATCTACTACGAACATATTGAGATAACCTGCCCATGCAGAGGCACCGCTTCCGCCTGAACTGAAACCACCGCTATATTGCCCAACCGTAATAGCCGGTAGCCCCTCGACGATACCCGAACCAGCAGGGTGATTCTGAGTAGCGAGACAAAAGGTAACGCATACACCATCTGACACTACATTTGTGCCGCCGCAATTGGCGATAATTTCATTATACTTCACTAAATCCGCATTTGCAGCCGCGAAATCATCATTGAGTGATTGGATTTGCGCCGCAGTTGCAGCTTCCAAACATGCCGAATTGGAACAATCATATGAATTGTCGAAATGAACGGCTATCGGAACAACGACAGAATTTTGAGCATTGCAAGGGATACTTTTTAGTTGATTAGCATTGATTTTTTGGATAATATCTTCTCGGTATTTGGCATAATTGGGGTCTTGCAGGCGGTTTTGTAAAGCCTCGTCTGTCCCGCATTGCCTACCTTCTGATTCACTTGACAAAGTCGCAGGAACGTAGTTTTGTTGTGCATTTAAATGTAAGGTGCCGATAACTAACAGCATAGTTATCCATGTTGTCAATGTTCTCATAGAAAAAACAATTTTGGTTTATAATTACGTTACTAGTGTGTGGTATTTTTTCGATTGGGGCATAGGTATAACACCCCATACCTTAAAAGGCATGGATAGGACAATTCAAAGCATACAAGCTTCAAATGAAGCGTGTAATATCGGAATGGATACGGTGATGCTGTGTATGGTAGTTTATCAGGTATTGATGTGTAGATACGCAGGGAATCGTAGATTTGACGTGTTCTATAGTTCTAAAATTATTTAATATTTTATTGACATCTGCCCAAATCGTTAATTTACTGATGATTTGAGTGCTGATGTATAAATATATATACAAATGTACCGATTTGTTGTTGCATAATCAAGGGCTTTGGGCTATTAAATGTTGTATTAATGTAAAATGTCAAAATTATATTAAAGAAAATGCGTTTAATGAGAGATGAGAATTACGAAGTGAATCAAGGAAACAGGAATAAATACTTCGATTAAAGTGACAAATGGAATATCAATATTAGTTTCGGAGTTAAAGTTTAGAATTTGCCTGTGTTTGGATTTGATTAAAAATAAATGCAAATTTGTGTGAAATGTAATTCAAATAGACACAAAGATCATAATGAAAAAAACTGTTATCTTATTGGTAATTGCTGTATTACCAATACTTTCATTCGGGCAAATTTATATCTCTGAAGTGCTGGATGGTTTAGTATTTGTCGGTCCTACAAATGTATCGAATACCTCCGGCACAATTTCGAAGGAATATAGGATGACTTATATTCTCATGCAAAAACATTTGGGTTCTCTACGGGTAGAACAAGAGGACATCATTCGTAATTTAGAAAATAAAATATCCCCTAAACGCAGAAAAATAAAAGCCGCCGAAGCGCAAATCGAATTAATTGAAAAGGAAATGCGTTTATTAGATGAACTTCAGTTGCTATGGCAAGCATATAACCAATACAATCATTTGACGCAAAAATTATTCGAACATCTACAAAACAAGAAATGCGCTACGATAGTCATGGATTCTGATACACTTTCGGTTGGTGATTACGAAATTCGAGTAGATACTGTGGAAGTTATAAGTGAACTAATTCCCATAAAAGAAGGCAAGAAACAAGCTTGGAAAAAAATTGAACAGGATGGTAAGGAAATTTGGTGTTTGACCCATGAAGACTCCTATTCTATCAATAATCATGGTATGATGATAGAAATTGAACAATGCCCTTTAAACTTTGAATTCTCAGAACATAAAAAATATTGTCAGCAAAAATCTCAATTGGATTTCGGCGAAACCATCCTTGATATTCGTATTTTTAATACGGAAACAAAAGAAGAAGTTTTTCCTGAAAGTTGGCAAGCATCAGATTGTCAATAATTCCGGTAATTTTTATAAAAATGTCAAAACAAAGAGAAATAAATATAGTCAACCGCAAGGCGGAATACGAATACTTTTTTGTAGAAAGGTATGAGGCGGGAATGGTATTGCTCGGTACAGAAATCAAGTCTATCCGCGCCGGCAATGCCAATCTAAAAGAAGCCTATTGCTTCATGAAAAACGGTGAACTTTTCATCCGCAACATGCACATCTCCGAATACAAACACGGCACATCCAACAACCACGACCCCATTCGTGTCCGCAAGCTCCTCCTTACCAAGCAAGAACTCAAGAAAATTGATAAAAAACTTCGCGAAAAAGGTTTCACCGTTGTTCCAACCCGCCTGTTTATGAGCGAACGCGGTTTTGCCAAACTCGAAGTCGCCCTCGCCCGCGGAAAGAAATCATACGACAAACGCAATACCATCAAAGAACGCGAAAACAAACGCGACCTTCAACGTATTCAGAAGTACGGGTAGGCGGGTTACGAGTTGCGGGTTACAGGTTATTTCACACAAATCCTAACTCGCAACCTGCAACCCGTAACCCGAAAAAGTTACCTTTTCCAATCTCGTGGTATTAATGACCGTATGCAGCATCCTGACGACATGATTATTTTCAAATTGCGCTCCGGCAACCTGCGGGAAGAGCGCGAAGCACTGTTCCAAATTCGGGAGCAGAGTTTTGAGATGATCTGTGCGTGGATATGCAGCAATCAAGGCAGACGTGCCGACGCCAAAGATATTTATCAGGAGGTCATTACAAATTTGGTACAGAAAATACGTAGTGGCGAGTTTGTACAAAAGGCTTCTTTGAAGACCTATAATTTCAGCGTAGCCCGCAATTTATGGCTCAAAGAACTTCGTAAAAAGACGCGCCATACACCGCTTGATACCTTTGGCGATACCTTTGTATGTACCACCAATCTTGAACAAAACATCATTCGTCAAGAACGACAAGCAAGGGTGCATCGACATCTCGATAGACTCCCGCAACGCGAGCGCGAGGTCTTGCGATTGTATTATTTTGAACGAAAAAAGATGTCGGAAATCGCTGCGCTGATGGGATTCAAAAGCGAACAAGTTGCCAAAAATATTAAATGTAAGGCAATGAAGAGATTGAAAGTACTGATGCGTTAATGAGTTGCGGGTTGCGGGTTGCGAGTTATACAACGACAACACCACAACACGACAACACCACAACACGTAAAATATGAATTGCGAACAACAAGAATGGATAGATTTATACCTCTTCGGTGAATTGGAAGGGGAGGAGTTGCTGCGTTTTGAGACGAAGATGAAGGAGAATACGGACTTTCGGGAAGAAGTGCGTTTGCAGGAAGAGATTTTCTTGGGCATACGCAGCTACTGCGCTACAAAGCCGGATGCAGGAAAAGGCAAAGTCGTCCATCTTTCATTCAGAAAAGTTTGGGTAAGTATAGCAGCGGCAGTGATTTTTGTATCAATGGCAAGCGTCTTGCTACAAAACAACCTTGATATGCCGCAAGAAAACACCCAATACACTCATACTGATTACAACTTGAGTGATTACGGTATCATCGCACCTTTCAA
>JAHDEO010000656.1 GCA_020628725.1 Saprospiraceae bacterium | reverse complement strand
CATTGAGTACAAAAATATGGTTGTCCAAATCTCCCCATATTGGAGGATTTCCATCGTCTTCGCAAGCTGCGAACAATAAACTTGCAATCAATAAAAAACCTAATAATCTGATATTCATATTCTAAAAATTTATTGTGCCTCGTGATTTGTTGAACTAAATTTCTTTACAAAGATACGCTAATAAGACATTTTTTATCCGTCAAAAAATGATTAATCATACATTACGGATTAGCCGCAAATTATCAACGACAAACACAATCTAAATTTCATCATTTATCGCTAATAACCAACATTTGTTTATCTAAAACGTCAATATGTTCCTTTAAAGTGCCTATAAAGTCATCTCCGTATTTCAGGTAGAAACTCATAAAATTATCCTTTCGTTCTTGCAAACCACGATTCGGAAATAGCTTTCCCTTCAAACCTTTAATACGATTAGTGGAGGTTTCGTGTTGGCGTTTTTCGGCACGAAGGAGTTTTTGTTCCAGTTGGTCGAGGCTTTTCAGGGCTTTTGTTTGTTCACCCAACACGCTTTTTTCGAGCGAATTATCTATGGTTTTGGCTTGCGCCAAAACGTTATCATACAATGTTTTAAGTTGTGTTTTCGCTTCGCTCAAATCCAGTTCTTGTGTCGTATTTTTTTGTACAAAATGCTTAATTAAGGTATCTTCTTCCGTAAAAATATCGCTTACACTCAAGCCCAGTTGATGTAATTTTTTCGTTTGTCCTTTATCCAACCACATCACCGAAGCCCGCCGCACTAACATTGGAAACGGCACATCAAAATACTCAAATTGCGCCTTGCGTTCCAGCCAATAAGCAATCTCGCCACCACCGCCGATATATGCCAAATTTGGAAATAAAACCTCTTGATACAAAGGGCGCATAATCACATTCGGGCTGAATCTTTCGGGATATTCACGCACTTCTTGTGTTATTTCTTTTTCGGAGAATGTATAATCCGTATTCAAGACCTTGTACACGTCACCCTCGCGCACGATACGCTCGCGTATGCCCTCGCGCATGTAGAAGAAATTGATTTCACGCGGCGTTGCCTGTCCTTTAAATCCGACTTGCTCCAACTCGCTAATCGTTTGATTAACAATTTCATGAGAAGGCTGTTCGAGAATTTCCTTTAAGATATAATCAGTGAATAATTGCTTTGCTTCACGGCTACTTGTGATGAAAACGACTAAACCATATTGCTTGAATAATTCATTAGCAAGACAAAACGTGGCATCGTCTAAAGTTTCGTTTTGCGCGTATGCGCGATGCATGAGGTCGAATATTTTTTGAGCATTTTCCGATTCACCAAGCAAGGTTTTTAATTCATCGAGAACGGGTGCGATATTTTGAGTGGACATCTTTCCGACTGAGCCTTTTTCATCATTTTCCCAAGTCAATGTTTTGCCAAATAAGTTGAAATGATTGATTTCTGCAAAATCATGGTCTTCGCTACCCATCCAATACACGGGAACAAAATTATAATCGGGATAATGCTCGGCGAGTTGTTCCGTGAGGTTAATCGTAGAAATGATTTTGTAAATAAAATAAAGCGGTCCGGTAGCCAGCGAAGGTTGATGTCCTGTGATGACGGTGAATGTATTTTCTGAATTTAAAGCCTCAATATTTGCTTTGACTTTATCTGTGGTATCAATTTCCTGATATTGTTTTTTGATGATATTTACGAGCGCAGTTCGATTTTTGTACGCCTTTTTCTTTTCGATAATTGTTTTAAAATTTTCTATCGAAACAGGATATTCAAAGAAAGGTCGTAAAGTCTCCACCTCTTGCACGTAGGCTCTGTCTCGCGCTGAAAATTGAGGTACTTGGTCATATGTTAATTTAGTAATTTCCATAAACGTAAAACGATTTTATAAATCGCATACGAAATTACGACATTAACAGGACAAATGTTTTTTAAACTAGAAAATTTGTACGAGAAGAGACAAAACACATCTTAACTTTAAGTTGCGTTTTGTCTCCATAAGTGCTATAATTCCATATCTTTCAACTTTAATATTTTATCAGTGATAATTTGTTTTCGTTGGTTCGCATCTGCCACTGTAATAGTACCTGCAATCAAATCTTGTTTGACTGACGCCAACTGGCTTTTGACAGCTATACACAAATTTTTGGTTTGCATGTTGGTCGTATTTCTATCCAGTAGTTCGATTGCATCCTCTAAATAGTTGCTACTTATCAGATTGTGTATTCTATCCTTTATATCTTTTGGTAAAGGAGTAAATTCTTTTGAGTGACTTAGAGGAATTGTACTCATAGTTTGCTTAATATCACCAAGCTGATTGTTGTTGCCGGAGATATTTATTTGGTTGCCGTTGTTTGTGTTTTGTTCCATAATTTTATTTTGCAGCTTGCATTGCACCTTGGGCAATAGCCCCGAAAGTATTACCTGAGCCATTTACATTGAGTTGATTTCCATAGTTATTATATATTAATTGCATGTTTATCATACCTTCAAGTTCTTCGGTTAGTAGATTTTTGCTTTTTAAAAATTCTTTTATCGATTCAAGTATCGTAAAACGAGAAACTTCATAATAGGCGTAAATATCGTATTCCTCGAATGAGTTATCTAAGTACTGGCTCATATCGGTAATTATACTAAAGTTGCCTCTGAGCCATGAGTATAGCCAAAACCATATTCGAAGGGGGCTAGTAAATAAGAAATCAAGTTTGTCGT
>JAHDEO010000116.1 GCA_020628725.1 Saprospiraceae bacterium | reverse complement strand
GAAAAAATAAAACAAAATTAGCGTATAAATCATATATCCTTCCCTAACCAACACAAAACCCCATAAACCACCCCAGCAATCAAAAACGAATCAATAAAATAAGCGTGCGTCAATTGGAAATATTCCAGATAAGTCAGTAGCGTAATCAGCGAAGCCACTGCCCAGGCAATAAGCCCTTTGAAGTTCCATGCTTGGATGCGGTCGAGGTCGTATTGTTGATGTTTTACAAAGAAAAAATCAATCACATAAATCGCTGCAATCGCGGGGGTGAATACGCCCAAAATATTCAGAAAATCAAACAGATACTCCGAAAAACCAAATAGGGCGAGTATCGTCCCTGCGATGCTACTCACAACGCACATGCGCCGGAAGCCGAGTGTCGTATGGATAGTCGAGAAAGTCAGCGAGATAGAATATAGGTTGGTCGCGTTCGTCACCCAAGTCGAGACGAATAACAATACGAAGGCAGGCAGCACCAAATTGACCGATTTCATAATTTGGATAATATCCACTTCATTGGCATTCACCGCCGTTATCAAACTGATAATCAGCACCAAAGGGAAACCCACCGTCACACCCAATACCGCAATAAGGCTCTGTCGGTCATTATAAATAAAGCGCGAAAAATCCGCCATCAGTATCGGCAACAAAATCGAGGAACCCACCAATGCCGAAGTCGCATCAAAGAGCGACATCCTATCTTTCGCGGGTATGTAGTCCCACACGGAGGTCGAAATCACGGGTTGTTGAAAGGACTGCCACACCACATACATCAAAAACACCAAGAGAATCGGCACCGCCCAATTCGCCAGTTTTTCGATGCTTTTGATACCGTAAATAGTCGTCACCGTAATAAACACACTCGTCACCACAACCACCGTCCACAAAGGAAAAGTCACCCCAAAGGTCTCCACTGAAGTATCCAAAATCGCCTGCGCCAACAACTCCAATGCCACCGAAAACCAACCCAACAAACTCACCCCGATGATAAAATTCAACATCTTCGCCCCTTGCTCACCAAACGAAAATCGCAAAATCATATACGTCGAAAGTCGGCTGCGATTTCCGATAATCGTCGTCACCGCACACATCACCGTCAGCACGAGCGTCGCCAGCCCGAACGCCCACAGGCTACGCATCGTCCCCGCCTGCAAAGACACTTCCGCCCCCAAATACAGCACCGGCAAACTCACCCCCGTCCCCGTAATGATGAACGCCACCGCCCAACCGGAAATAAAATCCTTCGCTTGTACTTTTGAATTGGTGTATTGGTTTGACATATTTTTTGAAAATGATAGGACACGGATTGAACAGATTGAATGGATTAGAACAGATAAAAATCCGTATAAATCTGTTTCATCCGTTCAATCCGTGTCCCATCTATTTATACTTGTTTTCAAAAATTTTCCTCTTGAATTGCGGCTTTTTACCAAAATTAAGCAATAAACCAACTTCAATATTTGTTGCTTTGAGATAGTTAAAGTAGCTGTGCTTCATGTTCTTCGCGAATACCTTCTGTTGCTTTCAGTTCGATGATAATTTTCTCATTCACAAGAATATCAGCAAAGTAATTTCCAATCTCTTTTCCATCATAAAACACTTTGATAGACCTTTGACTTTCAGGGTTTAAACCAAATTTCGCCAATTCAAGTATCATAGCTTTTTCATAAACTTTTTCAAGAAAACCATACCCAAGTGTATTATACACATTGTAAAATGATTTTATAATTACCTCCGAAATTTCACCATGTAGATACATCGAATTAATTTTAGATAAGATAGTAAATAGGACACGGATTGAACGGATGAAACAGATTTTTATCCGTTCCTATCTATTCAATCCGTTAAATCCGTGTCCTATCATTATAAGTGATACATATTATAAAATAATTTCATAATTACCTTCGAAATTTCGCTATGTAGATACATCGAATTAATTTTAGATAAGATAGTAAATAGGACACGGATTGAACGGATGAAACAGATTTAAACAGATTTTTATCCGTTCCTATCTATTCAATCCGTTCAATCCGTGTCCTATCATTATAATAATTTCTCTACTAACGGCACTAAATCCGCATGACAAATTTCTCCATTATCAAAAATCTGCACCTCATCCAACCACACACTCACGCCACACACCACGCCATCAAAATGCGATTTAGCGGGCTGTCCATCGGGTGGCATATCCATCGGACTCGTATGCCCAAAGCCAAAATCTGCGCCGCCCCAGATGCGTTCATCCTCCGTGATATTGCCCGATAAGACGCGGATATTCGGATGCAAGCCCAACATATTGTGAGAGATTTTATACATGTTCGGGTCGTCAAAACCGGCTAAATATTGCTTCACTTTTTCGGTGTCGCCATTGCCTGTGACATCGGCGATACGCCCGTCTTGCATCACAAATCCTATGGGAATATCGTTGGAAATATTTGGAATCATCAAGTCATCAAAGACAATCACGCCATTCATACTGCCTTTTTTCGGGACGATATTCACATAACCCGGCGGTGTACCAAAAATGGGTTCGGAAAAATCCCCATCATCATAATCAAAGGCATAATTCGGGTTGATTTCATAAGTCAAATCCGTACCATTCGCGGCACTAATCCGCACTTGTCGGGCAGCCATCGCCATCTCCTGCACGCGCACCAATAAAGCCTTTAAAGTCGGAATATCGTAATCCATAAACGTCCGCACTAATGCCTCAAAATCCGTATCGCCAATCACCAGATAGCGCAGTCGCTTATTTTTTGCCATCGCCGTTTCCCAAATTTCGGAATACAACATCACTGCACCGCCTGTGTCTATCCAGACATCCACCTCACACAAGGCAGCCGTCAATGCCTCGTGGGGCCAAACCTTCATCCCTACCTCACCATCATACTCCGACCTCGGCACAAACATCAGCAAAGATTTTCCCCCCGCATTTTCTGCCGCTTCCGCTATGGCAAATATCAATGCCTTATCCGACCCCGAATCTGCGGTAATTGCCACGCATTCCCCCTTTCGCACTTGGAACATTTTTTCGATGAGGTGCTTGGAAAAATCTTTTATTTGTGAATTGTTATGCATTTTGAATGTGTTACTGTGTTATCGTGTTACTGTGTTACTGTGTGGTATTATTTCTATGAATTATTGAACGACAACACGACAACACAGTAACACGACAACACTAAAACTTCACCGAAACAGCCACCCCAACACTACGCGGCTGCCCACGCCAGCCCACATCATCAGGGCTACCCACAAATTGCCCCGGAGAAAACTCTTGGTAATACTGCGTATCGGTCAGGTTTCTGCCCCAAAGTTCGAGTTCAATCATTTTAAATTCTAAGCCTAATCTTGCGTCCAGTAAATTGTAGGCATCGGAGGTATGTTCTGCAAGGTTGCTTTCGTGCCAGTAGGTTTTGCCCGTACCGTTGAGATTGATAAAACCATTGAATTTCACATCTTGTGTAATCGGAATACTTGACTCTAAGCCCAGCATAAATGTATTGGTCGGTACGAAGGGAACTTTGTTGCCGTTGTATTGAGCGTTATCGGTTTGGTCGCCGTTTTCGCCGCCCGTTACGCCACCTTCGATGATTTCCGCATTCGTCAAACCATAATTGGCTACGACATCAAAAAACTTCGTCAGTCGCACCCGCGAATCCAACTCAAATCCTACTACGCTACTTTTGTCATAATTATAAATTCCGGCAAAGAAATTCTCTAATTCGAGGATATATTGTTGCTGATTATTCAAGCCTGTGTAAAATGCCGCTGCATTGAGAATCAAGCGGTCATTCCACGAAGAAGTCTTGATGCCCAACTCATAATTATCGCTCGTTTCATCCTCAAAATCACGATTAAACAAAGCGGTAGTGGAAGGATTGAAGCCGCCCGTGCGATAGCCGCGCCCATAATTCGCATAGACCAACACGTCCGGCGTAGCTTGGTAAGAAAGCGAGACTTTTGGTTGAAATTCATTATTCGTGCGACTGTTATCCGCTACATTAAATATGTCTTCTTGTTCAAATCTATCAATATCATAACGGAAGCCTGCCGAAGCGGTAAATTGGTCAGTCAATTTATAATCTGCAAAACCAAATAGCGCGATTGTGCTTGTATTATTAATTAAATCTGCATACGTTAACTCAACAGGATAAGAATAATAGTAGTAATCGTACAATAAACCATCTTGAAAAACAGGCTCATTTACATTCTGATAAAAACCGCCCAAGCTCCAATTGAATTTGTCTTTGCTATTGCGATTTTGTACGCGAAATTCTTGATTAAATGTATTGGTCGAGGTCACTTCGCCTTGCGTGAGAAAAGGGAAATCCAAGAAATCAAGGTCGGCAACAGTAGAGCGTTGAACGGCATTGAAGGAAGTGATACTTTGCAGATTGACCTTGCCTACGTTATAATCAAATTTGAGATTACCGTAGTTATTTTTCATATCTGAATTGCCCAATAGATCCGCTACAATGATGTTATTGTCATCTCGCGGATTCGGGTCTAAAATACCGCCCGGTGCGCCACCATAATACGGACTTCCAATCGGATTCACCGAGTAATATCCTGCACCACCGTCCAAATCGAAATATTGATAAGTCACGCTTGCGGTCAGATTGTCGGTGAGGTCGGCTTTGATTTGTCCTCTGATATTGAGGTCGGTTCTGAAATCAACTTTTTCATTCAAAAAATCATTCGTCAGCAAGCCATCCGTTGATTTATATTGCCCCGAAAGGCGGAAATACACTTTATCCTTCACAATCGCGCCCGACGACACCAATTGCCCCAAGAGTGTATTGCCATTTCCGTAACCGAGTTTGATTTTATTGGTAAATGTATTGGTAGGTTCTTGTGTGTAAATATTGATTGCGCCACCAATCGCGTTCTTACCGTAGAGTGCGCCCTGCGGTCCTTTCACCACTTCTACCAATGCCAAATCGTATAATTCCTGATTGAGCAAACTCGGATCCGGCACGGTCACACCGTCAATCACAAAAGCAAGCGGCGCATCGCCTCCACGAATCTGCGGAATACCGCGCACCGTAATAAAATTCAGCCCGACGGCTTGCGAAGTGTTGTATTTCATATTCGGTACGAGCGTCGAAAATGAGCTAATATCGGTCACACCCGTGCGCTTGATACCGTCGAGATTGAGCGCAGAAACTGACTCCGGTACACGCTGCACCGACTCGGTTCTTCTACGAGATTTACCCACCACACCGATGATGCCCGTCACTTCGACTTCGCCGATAGTTACGGCATCTTCTGCCATTGTGATATTGATTTTTGATTGTCCACCGACAGGGATTTCTTGCGTTCCGTAGCCCGTAAAATCAATGACAATCGTAGCATCGTCTGCCACATTGATTTCGTAATTGCCGTTGTAATCGGAGACTACGCCATTGGAAGTGCCTTTTTCGACGATTGTTGCGCCGGGGAGTTCTGTGCCATCGTCGGCGATGATTTTGCCTGTGATAGTCACTTGTGACCATGCCGTTACGGATGCAAAAAGGAATAGAAGTAGTATAGATTTTTTCATTTGAAAGAATTTTAAACCGTACTGACGACTTTAGCCGTCACGTCAAAATGCGCCGACGGCTGAAGTCGTCGGTACAGTCAAACATCAAATAAATTTAACAACTATATTTTTCTATTCTTTTATTTCTATTAAAAAATTATTTATTTAGGAATTCAAATTTAGAAATAAGAAAATTATGGAAAAACAGGAAAACGGGACACTTTACATCACGGCGCATTGTTTTGAGGTGCTGTTGGAGAAGGTTTTACATCATTTTAAATCAAAATATGATGATGCGTCTTTGAGTCGCGTTACGCAATTATATGGTTTTGGGAATTATGATAAATCAAAACCTAATTTACGTGCGGAGTTGGAAAAGTTGGCTGGCGGGTTTATTAATGGAAAATATTTGTATGATAAAAGCCGGGAATTGCATAGTGGAAAGCCTCGTTTGAAATTGAATGGTTATTATAAAGAAGTCTTGTTTCGGTATCTTGGTTATGACGGTATTGAGGCATTTACACGACACGAAATCACGGATAAAGCGGAACAGGCGAAGCAATTAAGTTGGATTAAAAAAGACCGGGTATCGTCGAATTATTATTACATTTCTTATCATTTTGGAGAAAATAAAGAAGTCATCAAAGGGCAAGTGACGATTTTGAACGGCTGGAAAAATATTCAGTACAAATATGTCTATTTTGAAAAAGACGGTTCTACTAAAATGTTTGATTATCATGGAGTTATCATTCGGCGAGCAGATACGCTACACATCAAAACCAAGACATTGATGGGAAATAAAATGGTGGAGGGCGGCGAAGATATTTTGTATATTGGGCATACCGAACCGGGCAGTAGTGCTTTCCTGATGGGCACGTACTCGGCTTTTGATATTTATAATAAAGTGATTGCAGGGAAGTTGATTTTTGAAAAATGCGCTTCAAAAGAGGAGATGATTGCTAAGTCGATGTTGCGAAAACCACCCGCACACATCGTACAGGAAATCCGTAATCAACGACTTACGAATAGCGGTATCGTTCCGAATGATTTGATGGAACTTTCGGTGAAAAGTCCGTATGGCATTACCTATGAAAAATTGCCCGGAACTTACTCGCTCACCTTTCATCAAGAGGACAAAATACTCGGTACATTCGATTACAAAATTGACGCACAAACCTTCAAAATCCATCCACTGACAGACGGTGTCGTGATTCAAAAGGATAATTTTGACATCATCCAAAACGGTTCGGTGATACATTTTAGTTTTCAGATTACGGGGATTGCCTTATTTTCTCGTTTGGAAATATTTTTCAAAACGTATTATCTCAATAAAAATATACAAGATATTCAAGGTGTATTTAGTGGTTTGGATATTGAAAATCGCTTGGTGAGTGGACGGGTGAATGTTGTTTTTGAGGGGAATCAGGAGTGAGAAAATGTTATATCTCGTTCGGTAGATTTCTCCAAACGGGATTGTAATCGTTATTGGCATCAAAGCAATTTAAAGCAGTGCCTGGGAAGCCTTCTATGAGGGCTTTTTTGACGGGTATTACATCGTGGAATCTGCGAAACCAAATAGAGAAAAAACCTTTGGACTCCGCTGCTGTCATTAATAGCTCAATAAATTCCTTGGGTTTTGTTTTGCCCCAATCATTCCAATTTTTTCGCCACAATTCAGCAAGATAAAATGCCTGAAAACGGTATCGCCAACGCAGGTCAGTTACCCTATTTGTGGGAGAAGCAGTTGTATCTTCATCTAAGGCGCAAAGTTGGATAGTATTATTAGCTTTGATTATTTGATTTGCGGTAAGATTCGTGTTTGGTTTGATAAATGCTGCATCCTCTCCATTCTGTTTTGGATTTTTTACAAAAAACAATTCAAAAGCCAAATAAGTGTTGTGTACATCAGGTAGGTAATGTGTGTGTGGCGGACAAGGATTATCATCTTTTTTACGGTTACAGGCCCCGCAAGCCAAGAGTAGATTGTACCAATCTAAAGCCAATGCAGGGTTAATATCTTGAGCAATAACGTGTTCTACCTGTGGACTATCCGTGAGAATCATTTCGCAATAACAGCAATAATTACCAATGCGGTCAATGAGGTCTTTTCGCCAGCTTCTGTGATTGCTGACAGTCTTGGGATTCCCTTTATCATCTGTTGGAATAGTACCTTTGGCAATGGGTCTCATATCATTTGGTGTGTTGGAGTCTTTTCATTTGGAGGAAAGCGCGTACCGCAGGGTCGGATATTTCGTGTTCCATCTTATCAAGTTCTTTTAAAATTTCTTCTGCACTTCCGTTGCTTTTTTGCAATTGGTTGACTTTCAATAAATAATCTTTGCTTAATGCTTCTTGTGCTGCATTCTCTTCGCTGAATTTGTTGGGTACTCCCATGAGATTTACCACGACTTCTTCTACAGTCAAATCATTTGGATTCACATCACTGATTCTATCCAAATTCACCAACTCGGAAGCCTTCAAACTCTGCACCACAAAAGGCGAGTGAGTAGTAGCAATAAACTGAACTTTCGGAAAAGTACGCTTCAAATCATCCACAACTTTACGCTGCCATTTTGGGTGTAAATGCAGTCCCACTTCATCTATCAAAACAACACCTTCAGTTTCAGTGACAGCATTTTCTTTGAGTTGCGGATTGAGGGTGATGCAGCGATACGCCATATCTGCCACCATCCCAATTAAATTCCGATAACCGTCACTCAACATTCCGAATAACATCCAATGAGGCTTTTCGTTTTCAATTGTAAGTAATCCTTTTAAATCATTATCCTGAAAGCTGAAACCGATATCCGACCATTCTTCTACACAAGTGGTAATGGCATTTTTGAAAGCGCGTAACAAGCTGTCGTCTTTTTTGAATTTTAGGATTTCATCTTCATAGGTTTTGTACCAACTTAGGAATGTTCGATTGGAATAATTTGGATTTAGGGCATTGTCGTAGGCATCTAAACGATAGCCACGTTGTCGATAATTAATTTCTTCATTAGACCATAATCTACCTACACCGTAGTAGGCAATTAATGGAAGTTTAGTATCTTCCTGATGGTTATTGTAAGATTCTCCTAATTGGAGTACATCACCGTTTTCATTTATAATGTGATGTCCAATGTTTTCCTCATCAAGCCATATAGTATGTTCCTTTTTTGCTTTTGGATGTTTTTCACCTCTTTTTATATACATTCTACTCCAACTTATTTCTTTATCGCCAACTGATGTATTCAAATGAATTCCTAATGGAAGTACTGTTTTTTTGTAATCATCAAATATTTTAACGCGAATGTCGCTTGGTTGAATTTCTTTAAGTATCCACAGTCCACCTCTGTCGTTATTGGGGGTATTCACAGTAACATAGATTTTTATCGTACTCAATCCAATTGCCACCGCATCCAAAATAGAAGTCTTCCCCGTCCCATTTTCCCCAATCAAAACGGTAAATTGGTCGAGAAAATCAATCTCGAATTTCTCTATCCCTCTAAAGTTTTCGATATGCAGTTTGGTTAATCGCATCGTTTAATTTTTTTCAAAAATACAAAAAAAGCACAGACTTTGCAGCCTGTGCTTTATATTTTCTAACAGACAAGATGTCTGTGTTACTTCTTTTCTTTCACCTCTTCCGCCGGTGCTTCTTCGGCTTGTTTTGCGCCGAGATATTGCGGGAGGTCCATACCTGCCATGTTGAAGAGGTCGTTCATTGGAGGGACGGATTTGTATAAGCCGGAGATAAATTTGGAGGTCGAATTGCCCTCACCTTCCTGCTGATTACCGCCTTCCCAAACGGTGACTTTATCAATTTTAATATTCTTAATTGCCTCAACTTGCGTCTTGACGAGTTCGGGTAACTTATCCGCGACCATCAATAAGACGGCATCTTTGGATTCATTACCTGCGGAGTGGACGAGTTTTTCGAAACCTTCAGCTTGCTTGCTGAGGAGTTCGTACATACCGCGTGCTTCGGCTTCTTTCTTGGCATAAATCGCGTCGGCTTCGCCTTTAGCGATGCGTCGGCGTTGCTCGGCTTCGGCTTCGGCTTCGATTTCGAGTTTGCGCTTGGCAATTTCGGCGTTGACGATGGCATCGGCTTCTTGGCGTGCCATCTCGCGTGCGGCACGGGCTTTTTCTGCTTCTTCCTCTGCGCGGTAGGCTTCTTCGAGTGCCTTTGCCGCTTGGATTTTCTCGGCGGCGATGGCGAGACGCTCAGCTTCGGCTTCTTGCTCACGACGCAATGCGTTGGATTTGGCGATGGCGATTTGGGCGGTGTTTTCACCCTCTACGGCATCAGCGTTGGCTTTTGCCTCACCGACTTTGGCGTAAGAATCTGCCTCGGCTACCTTGATACGTTGGTCACGCTGTGCGTTGGCTTCACCAATGCTACCGTCACGGTTTTTCTCCGCAACGATTTTCTTAGCTTCGTTAATCGCCTGAGCAGCAGCTTCTTGTCCGAGTGCGCGGATGTAGCCGGATTCGTCTTTGATATCCGTTACGTTTACGTTGATGAGTTTGAGACCAATTTTGCGTAGCTCCAAACCTACATTAGAAGATACATTGGCGTAGAATTTATCGCGGTCGGCATTGATTTCTTCAATATCCATCGTAGCGATAACGAGACGCATCTGACCGACGATAATATCGTGTGCGAGGTCGCGGATGCTATCCATTTCCAAGCCCAAAAGTCTATCGGCTGCGTTGGTCATTACGCCCTCTTCATCAGAGACACCAACTGTGAAACGCGAGGGTACATCCACACGAATATTTTGACGACTCAGTGCGCCTTGCAAATCGACATCAATCGAAATCGGCGTGAGTTCCAAAAAGGCATAATCCTGAATGACGGGCCACACGAAGGCAGCACCACCGTGAATACATTTTGCAGAACGTCCGCCGCCTGTACGTCCGTACACAACGAGGATTCTATCGGAAGGACAACGCTTGTAACGCGATGCCGCAAATAATAACATGAGGAAGGCGAGTAAGATAAGTCCGCCTACAAGTCCAATCATTCCTGGTAACATAATCTTTTAATTTTAAATGAGTTATTAATGGTGTATTGTATATAACTGGTTTTATTATACTTTAAAATCGCAAGTAAAATTTATAGTGCCTTGATTAACATGCTTTTAAGTCTTATTTCTTCATTTCTGAACCAATCAAGTTGTCTCCTAAATCTATCGTCTGTATAAATACGGAATCCAGATACTGCCAACGACATACTAATAATCAAAGATAAAACTATTATTCCAAGACTCAATTCAGTATTCAGGAGATTCTGAAATGCATAACAAACAAAGGGACCAAGAAAAAAAATCAATGCACCATTTTTAATTTTGGAATCAGGGTCATCTTTTTTCTGCTCCTTTAAATAATTTTCTCGCTGTTTTTCTATGCCTTGTATTTGACCTATAATTGAACGCGTAATACGCTGACGTTCTTCCCTATGCCTCATTAGCATTTCGTCTACAATATCACCGTTTACCTCTTTACCACCTATTATTTTACTTATTTTTTTAGCGTAAGTTATGGTAGTAATTTGAATGTCTATTGGGAATAATTTGATAGTGCCAAGACTTAATTTAAAAATTGAAGGAAGTATATCAAACATGTTTGGGTAGTTTTATTTGAAGAAAATAGTGTTCTAAGTGTGAATCGTTTTTGTCTTTCGTAATTTCAGTCAGTTCAATTTTCTGATAGTAATTTTCATCAAACACTCAACTTATACTTCAAATCTGTTACTTTGTCAAATAATACATTTTCATCTAAAAAGTGTTCTGTTTTTAATCGTAAAATTTCTCTATCCGGTCTTCTTTTAGAATATTCAAGTTTGATGATTTGTATATCTTCTAAAAGGTCTTTGTCTATACCATCGAGCTCTTGGAGTTCTTTTTCAATTTCTTGGATAAGTTTGTTGACTGTTTCTTTGTTAAATTTTTCGGGATTATTGAGTCTTTCCAAAATCTGAAAAATACCTTTTTGTTTTAAGTGTTTTTCTATATGACTTTGATATTTTTTATCTAATCCTTCGTAATATATTTGTCCTCTTGGTGTGATTTTCGACACCAAGCCGGGTTTTTGATTGTAATGAGATAGGTATCCTTCTGCACCAAGATAGTTCATTATATCCTGCACATCACTTGAACCATAACCTTCGTTCATCGTATCTATTATCCAAAATGGACTCAAGGCAAATGTTGGATTAATTTGTCTATTGTAATAATAAACCGCAAGCAAATGGTCTATAAATTCCTGATACTTCATATTTTTACAAGTTTAAAAACCTTCTTTTTGTTGTTCATTACAAAAATATCAAATGATTCGATACCACGAAAGTAGCCGAGCAAAGAATATTTGAATTGCAGGTCTTTAGCTAAGGCAGCAATTATTTTTATTTGTGTCCCTTGTATCTTGAGTGTTACATTATAAACGTCAAGAGTCACTTTTGAGTTGCCAAAAATGATATTGGTAGTGTCAAAAGGTATAGCAGATTCAAAGAGCCGTTTGTTTCTTTGATGTATGATACTAATAGATGCGCCTGAATCTATCATAAATTTTTCGGCAAAAGGCGCACTCGAAGCATCAACTTCGGGGACTTCGATAACTGCCGGAACTATGGGGTAGTGTGATCGCGAGTGTCGTTCTTTAGTAAGTGTTCGTGATTGTATTTCGTATGGTAATTCTATAGTCAATTTATCTTTTTTTATTTACTTGATGTCATAATTGTTACTGCTCTGCTATCTGCTAAATTAAGCATTTTTCTCTCATATTTTAATTAAATACTCATTTTTACTAAATATGAGAAAATTCATGAACACAACAACCATATAATTCCAATGAACACTCCAAACCCTAAGAAATACGGCGCGCTTGAATCTTGATATTTTATGCCCAATTCTTTGATAGAGGTACTACTTGCGGTTAGTATTTTTAACATCCACAATCCTATCCAGCGTACAAATTGGAATATTCCGCGTATAATGCCGTGAAATGTTATTTCTGCCAGTATGCGACCAATTACCTCAAGTATGAATTCTCCCATTTTGTTTTTATTTCAAAGTTTTTCTCATAGCAATTTGCACAATTTCATATCCCATTTTCTTATACAATTCAAAAGCCCTCGTATTCCATCCAAATACACTCAAGGCAATTTTTTTCACACCTTGCGTTTTACAAAATTCATGGAGTTCGTGCATCGCAGCTTTTCCGTAGCCTTTGCCTCTATGTGCTTCTTCAATTAAAATCTGATAAATGAAGGATTTGCCGTTTTCAGGATTTATCGTAAACCAAATACCACCGACTTCTTCTTGTGTTGTTTCATCAATTACGCTGACAACATGTGTTTGAATCGTATCTTTTTCAGGATTGAGTGCGTGTTTGATTTGTTGTTTTGAAATTTCGAGGGCTTTTTCGGAGGTCAGGTCATTTGCTTTTGCCAATCCTTCTGCGTAGTCTATTATTGTTTTTTCGAGAAATTCCTCTTTTTCGGTTTCGTTTTTGGGGATTAGTTTTAGGTTTAAATTGTTTTTCATGCTAATTTATCTTTATTCGTATTTCACTATTTTTTCATAATGGATATTATCGTCTGAATGAATTCCCACAAAATATACACCCGACGGTAGTTCTGACAATTCCAGATTGCTTTCATTCTGAAATGTCTTTATCACTTGTCCGTTTTGATTAAAAATGATGATTTGATAATTGGTTATTTCAGTATCAATGAAGATATTTTCTTTGAATGGGTTGGGGTAGATTTTTACGCCTGATGCTGATGCTTCATCCACATCAGTTACGAATGGACAAGGCGCGCAATTTTGGTCTGAATAGCAGACTAAATTCGAGCCGTTTTCAAAGTAATCATATCGAGGTATCAATCCCGCATCGCTGCCAATGCCTTCTATAAAATAGATTATGCCTGATTCAAAATAATAATTGGTCAGGAATCTCTTTCGGATTTTACCGCACATTTCTACACTGTCAATAGCCGCAATTGTTGTTACCTCCGGTCCCCAATAACTGTTGTAAATCCCCCACCAATGGTCAATAGTATCACCAATTTCTACATTGAAATCATATACCAAATAAAGACTGTCTGATAGGTCTTCACTAAAATCATAATATATTCGTTTGTCTTGCTCACAGATTATTCCCAAGTATTGACTAAACGGCTCGAATATTTCATCTTCAAAACAATTAATCGGGTCGTAATAATATGCACTAAAACCACACTGCATTCCTGTTCGCATTAGTTTATAACACAATAAGGAATCATTGACCAATGTATCTCCTGCGGTATATTCATTGTAGTCTTGCAAAGCAATATTGTCCGGTCCCCCGGCGAGGTAATAATTAGCTTCCCACAAACCATGCTCAAAATCAAATGGACAGTAATCTTGTCCAAATATGACATTCGGAAGGAGAATTAAAGCGATTATTAGATGCCTTGTTTTCATGTTGATGTTGTTTTTAATTACGTTTTATCAAACACCCGCCCATCTAAAAAGCGAGAAACTATGACCAATACAATCCCTGCCAATGCCATCGTACCGCCACCGCCATCTACTATCGTGTGTGCTGCAAATGCAAGTATCACATCAAAGAAAATACCGGCATACGCCCACTCTTTCAGCAAAGTAGATTTGCGACTAAGAATGGCAATCACCGCTAATATTTTCGCTACTGCAAGCGGATAAATTAAATAGGTCGGATAGCCCAAATGCTGAAAAAAACCGACAACCATATCGTATTTTGTGAAATACATCGTCGCCGAAAACAACATGAGCGCACACAAGAGTCCTGTGCTTATCCAGTAAATGAGTTTGTTGGTTTTCATAATGTGTGTCGATTTTTTTGATTATTAAAAAAATTTTAAAATGCACTCAAATAATACAAGCATGAATGTACACATGCTAAAAGCAAAGAAAATGAAACATGTAATCACTATAAGTAGCGCAAACAAAACCCCTTCTTTGCGATTCATTTCTAAATGAAAATTATCATTCCGAGCGATATAAGCATCATTTACATTATGATTAGTAAGAAGCTCCAAGCAAGTTTCAAACGATGTATGTGTAATTTCCATAGGATTGTAATTTTACAAAAAATGATTCACGACCTTCTCTTCCGCCTGAATTCCTTTGGCATTACGCCCGAACCTTGACAAAGTTCACACTCGTTACGCTCTCCGCGCGTCGATTCCCAATATCCTTTGCCATTGCAAGATTCACAAAAATCAGGCTTCACCCGATTCGACAACCAACGTGCTGTCATATATACCAAGCCCAAAATCACAAGGGCTGCTAAAATATTATTACTCATAAATTTTGTGATTCGTTCATTCGTGATTCGTCCTACTCCAGATATTTGGTATCATCTACGACTACAGGTTCGACAAGTAGCATTTGGTCATCTATCACATCAATAACACGGATAGGAGCACCTCTAGGAATTTCCTGCCCATTGCTGATGGCATCTAATTCGCGAAGCGAGCCTTGCACTTTGATTTGTACTTTGCCTACACCGTTTTTATCGCCAGGAACAGGGAGATATACCTGCCCAACACCGCCTATGGCATTGTTTAGATTGAGCGTACCACTACTTTGCAATTTCATGAACAGGTAGAAAATATATGCCACGACCATCATCGCCACAAAGCCCGCTGCCGAAGCCATCAGTACTGCTACCATTGACCCGACACCGCCACTCAAAGCAACTACGCCCGTCCAACCAAAGAAAGTGAAAAATGCGATAATGCTTCGCACAGAAAGCAAGGTAAAATCAGCATCCAAGCCATCCACGCTGCCTGAGTGGTCAAAATCACCATCGGCATCAGCGTCGAAGTCAATGCCGATAATACTCAGCACAAATTGAATGACAAAGAGCACACTAAACACGATAGATATGCCCCAGAAAATTTGTTGGATACTGCTCAAATCGCCCCACCAACTTAATAGTGTAATCGTCATGATAGTCATGGTCAAATGTATTTTTGGATAATATCAGAAGTCAGATGAGACAACAGATAAAATCTTAATGAAGTTACGCAAAATACAGGTTTTTACATATAAGTTTCGACAAATTCATTAAAAATATCGGTGAACGGACAACGGGTTACGGGTTACGGGTTGCGAGTTGCGGGTTTCACACACAAAAATGCCTGATTTTTCTTTAGAAAAATCAGGCAAATAACTCGTAACTCGTAACCCGCAACTCATATCAATTCAAATCTCCAATCTTTTCTTCGGTAGATTCGATGATGCGTTTTTGCGCTTCGATTTCGAGTGCTTTATTATCTTGGTCGGTTAGGTTTTGTTCGATTTCTCGTTCACGCTCGGCGATGAGTTCCTTCGCTTTTGCAATATCATTTTCGTAGCCTTCTTTGTCTTTGCCGAGCTTTTTCAAGTCGTTTTCGAGTTTTTTCAAATCTTTTTGCTCGTCTTTCAATTGGTCTTCCAACTGCTTACGCGCCACGACCAAAGCAAAAGCGTATAATTGCTTTTCGATAGCTTTATACTCGTCGGCATCTTCATCTGAATTAAGAAATTCGCCGCCCAAATCTACCCACACAGTCAGCAATGTACCTGCACCAACCACCTCCGTAGTCGCGTACATATTGAAGGCATTATAACTCATATCGGCAATACGTGCCGCTTCTGTGTATACTTCGCCTGTTTTGCGGTCATATTTTGATTTACCTTTCATTTCTTTCTTGGTAAATTTTTCCCACAAATTCTGAACATCTTTTTCATTTGCCTTCGGCAATTCGATAGAGAGTGAATTATTGTTGCCCTGACTCATGCTTTTTACTTCTTCATTGATAAACTGAGCAGAAGCTGCCGAAGCACCAAAGACAATCATTAATGCAAATGTGAATAACTTTTTCATAATAATTAATTAGTTGATAGTTGATAGTCCGTAGTCCATAGTTTTAAAGTAAGTATTTTGTGTAGCCATTCTTTATAGACTATCAACTATTGACTATGGACTGTTTTATGACGAATTAATTCTATGTATTCGTACAATTAGGAACGTAAAAATATAAGACGGTCACAATGTTTGAAATTCCAAATGACAAATTCCAATTAAAAATTTGTCGCATCTAACATCTATTGGAATTTGGTACTTGGATTTTGGAATTTTCTGTAGTTTAACATTCACACAACAAATAATCTGCCATGATATTCGTCTTTCTCTTTGAATGGTCTTAATTTTGAACGTAACACAGACATTCCTGTCTGTGACTTGCTTGATACAGATAGGAATGTCTGTGTTACGTTCACTCAATTTTTTACATGAAACAAACGTATTTTTTATTTTTAATAATAATCTCAATACTAATATTTGGTAATTGTGCTAACCCTCTTACGCCCGAAGGCGGACCTCGCGACAAAATGTCTCCACAGGTGGATTCCACCCAATCTACACCATTTTCTGCAACCAATTTTAATGGAAAGCGTATCGTTATCAGCTTCAATGAATGGGTGAGATTAAAAAATGCCAATCAACAAATCATCATTTCACCGCCATTGGAAGAACAACCTGAAATTCGTATCAGAGGCA
>JAHDEO010000115.1 GCA_020628725.1 Saprospiraceae bacterium | reverse complement strand
TCCTTTATTCATGTGTTGGATGAATTGACGGGTGAGGTCTTCGAGTTCTTTATTTCCCTCTGAACAGGAAATAAAAAACATTAAGGGGAGTAATAGGAGGAGAAAGGCTTTTTTCATTTACGTGAGTGTGTTGATTGATTGTGTTCCCTTAAGACGTATTTTACTGATAACTGTAACAACTTGCGTAAAGTTCATTCTTTGTTTTCAGAAAAGTTTACAAACCAAAAAATAACCCTGACCTTGTCAGGTTCACTGTATTTAGCAAACCATTCTTCATTGAGATAAAAATCATCATCTTCTTCATTATAATCTACAATCTCCTCTACGGTCATCCAGCTTTTTCCAAATACATCTTCTTTTTTCCAACGATGATTAAAATATTCAAGTAATTCGGGGGAAATATCCGTCGGTAGACCACGCTTGCCGGAGATTTGAATGATGCGCTCACTTGTGGATTCATCACCGGGTAGATAGCGAGATTGGGGGATGTATTCCGGCTCATTTTCACTGTGATACTTTCTATGTCGAAAAGCCGGGTTTCGGATAAGCGTTTCCGCCAATGACCAAATGCCATTGATACATATCTCAACATATAGGTATCCTCTTGCTTTCATCCGGTTCTCTATGTGTTTTGTGTGTTGTCGTTTGTTGCGTGTTAAAGGTAATTAAAAATCATTTTACAACATAAAAAAAGCCGTTCCGAAATGAATCGGAACGGCTTTTCAAATTTATCACTTAATGTGATGTATCATCTGCTTACTTCACTTTTACGAAAGGAACAGGTTGTGTAAACCAACCGTTTTCGCCTTCGATAGTAATGTAGTAAGTTGCTTGCGGTAAATTGTCAACGTTGAGTTCGACAGTATTTGCACCGAAGAATATCTGTGCATTTTGTGTCAAGACCGCTCTACCAAGATTGTCTGTAACAACAAGTCTTGCAGTTTCGTGGTCAACATTGCTATTTACGCGAATATTCAATGTATTTCTCACCGGATTCGGGAAGATGTCTGAAATAGATACACCCGAAGCACAGTCAGCATCTATCGATACGATGTCAGAGAACTCGAATGAACCGTCAAGGTCAACTATACGTAAGCGGTAGTAGTTGCTTGCAGTCAATTGCTCGTCAATGAATGTATAAGTCTGCTCTGTTTGAGACTCACCAGTTGCATCTACTCTGCCCAATGTGCTGAAATCAGTACCATTAGCACTTTGCTCAACGCTGAAGTGGCTAACATTGGTTTCAGTAGCAGTTACCCATGTGAGGACTACACGGCAGTCATCTTCGATACCTTTGAATGATACCAATTCTACTGGTGTATTCGTTGGTGCATAACCGAAGTCGTAAGAAGCCCAAGTGTCATTCTCACTATTTGGATCGTTCGGTATCATTGTAACATCTGTCCAACCTTGACATGTAATGGCATTTGTGCCAAAGTAATTGTCGCTGTCATCAAGTGTGGTTCCAGCATTAACTGGTACAGGACCTAAATCATATTGCTCACCACTTACAGGATCGACATATAATCCTGGTAGGTCATCAGCAGTCAAAGTATAAACAGGTTGTCCTGGTCCTCCACTTGCGGTATAATCTTCATCAAATAGAAGGTTACCGAAGCAGTAGAAACCATTAGCATCAGTAGTAGTAGTCAAATTAACAACTGAACCATCAGGATATCTGATTTCCAAGTTGACAGGGAAGTTAGCGATACCAGGCTCGCCGGGATCTTGGATACCATTTTTCGTAAGTGGCTCATTAACAATGTTATTATTAGTTACATCAAGCCATACGCGGTTACCAAGTTTAGCAGGCTCTACATAGTACCCGAAGTCAGCAGTCAAGTTATTCACCGGATTACCACCACCAAGTGTGATAGCGTATGTATCCATCTGGCTATTATCGTTGGTATTTGGCGCGCCGAGGCTGTGCCAGTAACCTTCTAAGACGTTGTTTTCGTCAGTTACATCAACAACATAGCTAACACCTGCGCCATTGTCAGTAGGTAAGTTCGGGAACAAGTAGTTACCATTAGCATCTGTTACAGTGCTTGCAACGAGTGGTTCACCCGGATCAACAACGCCATTACCATTTGTATCTTCATACAAGTCAATAGTAACGTCAGCAATACCCGGCTCGTCATCGTCAGTACCCTGAACACCGTCAGGTCCAAATGGTCCGTCATTTACACCATCAGCATCTTGGTCTAACCATACTAAGTTACCAATGCTACCTGCAGAACCAGGAGTTGGCTGATAACCATAGTCCAAAGTCAAATCAATGCCATCAGGAGTACCGCTCAAATCAGTCGAAGAAGTACCATCAAGTATACCATCTGGGTCTACAGTTTGTACGAGACCGTCAGGGAGTGTAGTTGGATCAACTGTTGTGCTGTATGTAGCAGTTGGATCTAAACCTGGGAAGTAGTAGTTACCGTTTTCGTCAGTTACAGTAGTTGCAATAACGTTTCCTGCACCATCATGTAAGTCAACAGTAACACCTTCGATACCTTCTCCTGGATCAGGTAGTCCGTCACCATTATAATCTAAGAATACAGTGTCACCAACAAGACCTTCACCCGGATCTTGTCCCGGAGGAGTATAGCCGAAGTCTTGGTCTAAGTTGTCAGCAGGTAATCCCGGTACAGAAGACATTTCGTCGTTTCCACCATCAGGATCGCCGCTATTTACTAAGTTACCCAATACATTGTCTGTATCTGTAACAACTACTGTGTATGGCTCATCAGGTAAACCTGGGAATAGGTATTCACCATTTTCATCAGTTGTTGTCGTTGCAATAGGATCACCATTTTGGTCCAAGAGCGTAACAGTAACACCTGGGATACCTTCTTCACCCGGATCTTGTGTGCCATTGGCATTAGGATCGAAGTAAATAGTATCACCTATATCATTTCCAGCAGGATCGTTGTAACCGAAGTCCATCAATAAGAAGACGTCACCCGGAGCAAGTACTACTGACTCACCGGTATTATCAGGATTGGTAGCCGGAGCAGCATAGTCATCTGGGTCACCTGTTTGTGTCAAACCTGTAAGTGGCGTAGAAGTACCATCTACTACGATAGAGTAAGCACCAGCAGGCAAGTTGTAGAAAATGTAAGAACCATCCGGCTCAGTTACAGTAGAACCTGTACCTGTGTTACCATTTTGGTCAATAGCCCCTGTGAATGGAGTATCTTTGATACCGTCACCATCCGGGTCGTAAAATACAGTTACAGTAACACCACCGATACCGGCTTCGCCCGGATCTTGTACACCGTCGCTGTCAGCATCTAACCATACGCGGTCACCTATAGCTGCTGTACCTTGGTTGCCATTTGGATCTTCCCAAATGTAACCGAAGTCACCTGTGAGATTTTCCTCACCTGGACCGATTGTGATAGAGTAACCTGCTCCATCTTGAGTTTGGTTACCGAAATCTGAACCAGGAAGTACAGGGTTTGTAGTCTGATTCATGCCGCTAGGCAATGTTGTAGGATCTACTAAGATGTCATACTTTCCAGGAGGTAGGTCTTCGAATAAGTAACCACCATCTGCATCAGTAACTGTTGTCAATACATCACCTGTAGCAGGATTAGTAGCTGTAACAGTAACACCCGGTATACCCGGCTCACCTGCATCTTGCAATCCGTCAGCATTTTCATCAATCCATACCAAGTTACCAATTGTACCTAATCTTCCTGTGAAACCGAAGTCGAAAGTTAAGTGCGTAGGCTCATCGTTTGGATCAGCTTGTGGCATAGTATCAGTGAAACCTTGCATAGCGATCCCTTGTGTACCTGCAGGATCTTCTGAATCTTCTGAATCATTACCATCAGCATTTACATCAATGATGGTAGGTATTTTACCAACAGGTGTTTCAACTGAAAGCTCGTAGTATGGCTCATCGCCACCACCTACACCAGGAGCAGCATAAGTACCCATACCGTCAAAGTCTTCATCGAACAATAAGTTCTCAAAGATATAGTGTCCGGTAGCATCAGTAGTGGTTGTCAATGTAGCTGTAGAACCGTCAGGATAAGTAACATCTAAAGTAACAACAGCACCTTCGATAGGCATTTCACCCGGATCTTGAATACCATCACCATTTGTATCCATCCAAACGTAGTTACCCAATACTGCAGGTTCAACGTAGTAACCGAAGTCAGCAGTAAGGTTATCAACAGGATTACCACCACCTAATGTGATAGCATAAGGATCAGTCTGGCTATTATCATTGGTATTTGGCGCACCTAAGCTATGCCAGTAACCTTCTAATACATTTGCTTCGTCAGTTACGTCAACGATGTAGCTAACACCTGCACCGTTGTCAGTTGGTAGGTTCGGGAACAAGTAGTTACCGTTTGCATCTGTTACAGTGCTTGCAACGAGTGGTTCACCCGGATCTACAACACCGTTACCGTTAGTATCTTCATATAAATCAACAGTAACACCAGCAATACCCGGCTCATCATCATCAGTACCAGGTATACCGTCAGGTCCGTTTGGTCCGTCATTTACACCATCAGTATTATTGTCTAACCATACTAAGTTACCAATGCTACCTGCAGAACCAGGAGTTGGCTCGTAACCGTAGTCTAAAGTCAAATCAACGCCGTCAGGAGTTGCTGACAAGTCAGTAGTAGAGGTATTATCAAGTGCACCGTCTGGGTCTACTGTCTGTACAATACCGGCAGGTAATGTAGTAGGATCAACTGTTGTGCTATAAGTAGCAGTTGGGTCTAATCCTCCGAAGTAGTAGTTACCATTTTCATCAGTTACAGTAGTAGCAATTACCGCACCTGTACCATCGTGTAAGTCAACGACAACACCTTCGATACCTTCACCCGGATCTGGTACACCATTGCTATTATAATCTAAGAATACAGTATCACCGACAAGGCCTTCACCCGGATCTTGGGTAGCAGGAGCATAACCGAAGTCTTGGTCTAAATTGTCAGAAGGCAGTGATGGTACAGAAGACATTTCGTCATTTCCACCATCAGGATCACCTGTATTTACTAAGTCGCCTAATACATTGTCTGTATCTGTAACAACTACTGTGTATGGCTCATCCGGTAAGCCCGGGAATAAGTATTCACCATTTTCGTCAGTAGTGGTAGTTGCAATAACATCACCATTTTCATCCAAGAGTGCAACAGTAACACCAGGGATACCCGACTCACCTGCATCTTGTGTACCATTTGCATTTGCATCAAAATAGATAGTATCACCTATATCATTTCCGGCAGGGTCGTTATAACCGAAGTCCATCAAAAGATAAACATCACCCGGAGCAAGCAATACAGATTCACCTGCATTGTCAGGGTTGGTAGCTACTGTACCGTAGTCGTCAGGATCACCTGTTTGAGTCAAACCTGCAAGTGGAGCAGAGTTAGGATCTACTACAATAGCGTAAGCACCGGCAGGCAAGTTGTAGAAAATGTAAGAACCATCCGGCTCAGTTACAGTAGTACCTGTACCTGTGTTACCGTTTTGGTCGATAGCACCTGTGAATGGAGTATCTTTGATACCATCACCATCCGGATCGTAAAGTACAGAAACAGTAACGCCTCCAATACCAGCTTCACCCGGATCTTGTACACCATCGCTATTCGCATCATACCATACATAGTCACCAATAGCTGCTGTGCCTTGATTGCCATTTGGATCTTCCCAAATGTAACCGAAGTCACCTGTCAGGTTTTCTTCGCCATCACCAAGTGTAATTGAGTAACCTGCTCCTGCCTGAGTTTGGTTACCGAAATCGGCGCCCGGAAGGGTAGGATTGGTTGTTTGAGTCATACCTGAAGGTAAAGTAGAAGCATCTACGAGTACATCGTATTTTTTATTTCCTCCCTCAAGTCCATCAAATAAATAACCACCATCAGCATCAGTTACAGTTGTAAAAACTTCTCCTGATGCAGCATTCGTTAATATAACAGTAACACCAGCGATACCCGGCTCACCTGCGTCTTGAATACCATCAGCATTTTCATCTATCCATACCAAGTTACCGATAGCACCACAGTTATCTTGCTCAATGCAGTAAGTAATTACTTGGCTGTCTCCATTTGCATCGAAAACAGTTACGTTATAACATCCCGGAGGAAGTGTTTCTGTTGGTCCGTAGTCACAAGCTGGTGGGAAGTTGATTGAGTAAGAACCACCTTCTGAACCTACAACACCAGGTCCTGCAACATCATCATAAAAGATAATTTCGATCTCATCAATACAAGAAGTGAAAGTGAAGTCGATACCACCGTCAGTAGTATTGTTAAGACCTATATCGTTGATAGACTCGAATTGATTACCACCTACAAAAGCAACGTTAGTACCTGTAAGTGTGAAATCCGCAGCGGTCAATGGAATTGTAGCACCATTCAATTTAGGATTGATAATAGCAACGTCGTTATTATCAATATCATTGAAGAACATGTTCAAATCACAAACAGGCTTGCTGAAAGTAATTGTACGAATCATATTAGCACCACCGATACCACCGGAAATTTGGTCGTGGTCAACACCTGTACGAAGTGCAAAAGTTCCGTTCAACTGAGTATCGTTAATAATTTCCTCATCGATAGAAGCACCACCGTTGAATACTACATTATTAACAGTCATTACTGCACCTTGTATAACAAAAGGTTGAGTGTTGATAGCATTTTCAACAATGCTATTGTCTACACCACCCGGAACAGGATTAGCACCTGTACCATTAAGTGGCTCAAAGCTTGCCCAATCTCTATCAGTACATGGGTCTGGAAGTGGAAGTGGGTTGCCCGCAGCATCTTCCCAACCGAAAGTGTAAGGAGCTACACCAAAGCTTGGAGAAACCGTGATTGTACCCTCATCAGCACCACAAGGAATAGTAACTTGTGTAGGAGGATTACAACCTACAGCAGGATCTACAACATAGGTAGCAGCAGCAGAGGCACCAACGGCATCTGTTACAACAACAGTATAAGTACCAGCTTCAACACAAGCCAAGTCTTCACGACACTGACCAGGGAAGCTCACTGTGTAAGAACCACCTTCTGAACCTACAACACCAGGTCCTGCAACATCATCATAAAAGATAATTTCTATCTCATCAACCGGTCCGGCAAAAGTGAAATCAATACCACCGGCAGTAGTTGCATTGAGTCCTTGGTCAATATCAGAGGCAAACAAGTTCGGTGAAGTATTTCCACGAGCATCTGTAATTGCTCTACTAACTTGTGCTGTATTGACTATGCTGTATTCAGATGTTGTGAGTGTCTGTGTTACGCCATTCAATTTAGGGTTGATAATGGCAACATCATTATTATCAAGGTCGTTGAAGAACATACGTAGATTCGACACAGGCGGGTCGAAAGTGAATGTACGAATCATATTCGCAGCATTTGGACCACCAATAATCTGGTCGTGATCAACACCTGTACGAAGTCCGATAATGCTTGGCTCCTGACTGTTGTTAATGATTTCCTCGTCAATAGAAGAACCACCATTGAAAGAAGCATCATTAACGGTCATAGCAGAACCTTGTATAATGTAATTACGAGTAGCAATTGCATCTTCAACTACAGTATTGTCTACGCCCAACAGGTCAAGACTACCTATACCGTTCAATTCATCGAAGGCAGGTTCCTCACAAGTTGGCAATTCAACACCGTTGAATGACCACTGAATGTCAAATGGCTCTACACCACCGTTGATAGTTAAGTCAATAGCACCATCAGCGTCTGGTGGACATGGTAGAGGGTCACAAGACACATCTGTAATGACTGCTGACAAATCAAGCGTACAATCGGCAGGTGCTGTTACAACATAGGTTTCAGTAGCAGAAGCACCATTAGCATCTGTTACAACAACAGTATAAGTACCGGCTTCGATACAAGCTAAGTCTTCACGACACTGACCCGGGAAGTTAACTGTGTAAGAACCACCTTCTGAACTTGCAACACCCGGTCCTGCAACATCATCATAAAAGATAATTTCAATTTCATCGATTGGACCTGCAAACACGAAATCAATACCACCTGTTGTGGTAGGCCCGAGTTGTTGGTCAACCAAAGAAGTAAACATGTTTGGGTCGGTATTACCGCGAGCATCAACCTGCGATAATTCTACCTGTGTAGGATCTATAATGGTATATTCAGCAGGAGTAAGTGTTTGCACCACTCCATCCAACTTAGGATTGACAATAACTACATCGTTATTATCAAGGTCGTTGAAAAACATACGCAAATTAGAAACAGGCGGGTCGAACGTGAATGTACGCGTCATATTCGCCGCATTCGGACCACCAATAATCTGGTCGTGATCGACACCTGTACGCAACCCGATAATGCTTGTCTCCTGACTATTATTGATAATTTCCTCATCAATAGTAGCACCACCACTAAATGAAGCATCATTGACTGTCAGTGTAGATCCTTGAATGATGTAATTACGAGTAGCAATTGCATCTTCAACTACGGTATTATCTACACCACCCAAGTCAAGACTACCTACGCCGTTCAATTCGTCGAAGGCGGGTTCTTCACAAGTTGGTAAATCAACACCGTTGAATGACCACTGAATGTCATATGGTTCTACACCACCTGTGATAGTCAGGTCAATAGAACCATCAGAGTCTATCGGACATGGCAACGGATTACATGATACATTCTCAACATCGGCTGATAATGTAACTTGTGCATAAGTATCGGTTGTAAAACCGACACACATACACAGCATCAATAAAGCTCCAAGAAACTTCTGATGCCACGAAGAAGGTGACTGCACACCTCTAAAACGTGTAAAGGTTAGATTTCTCATGATTGAATTTAGTTGTTTAAAAATTTCGATTCTTAGGTAGATAACGAATAAAAATATATTAATAGATGTTTAATAAATACTCAATTTGAATATATGCAATTTGGATAATTATCGGAATGATGCAATTCAGAAGTGCGTTGGATATGAGAGCAACTTGTACTATCACGTTCACTTTCAAATGTGACAGATAAGTTTAAGACTAAATTGATTTCTCATAGTACATAGTCTGAATTTATTACAATTCCGTTGCAAGCTGCTTCTGAATTTGCAGAAAAAATATTTTTTTATATTTGATTAAAGAACTTTTAGCGTAAAGTTATTTGCACAATTTGATGAAGGGGTGTGTTAAGTAAGTCTATCTTCACAGATAGTGAAATAGTCGATTACTTTTAAGGTGAAAAGTTTGCAATAACCATTTTGATGGCATATGCACAATGCAGAGAATAGTGTTAGAGTATTGTTCAGCGAATATAGTAAGGATTAATGAATTCTTTAATGTAAAAGGAGTAAAATTCACCGCAAGTATCAGTTTTAGTGCAAATGTGTAAACTTTACTACCTTTAGATGCAAGATAATCTTTACGTCACTTCTATACGCTTCATACAGTACATTTTTTTACAATGTGCTGTAAAAAAATCTATTTTCACTCAGATATAAAAAATATACGTTTCAAGCCAATCACTAAAAATAGCTTTGTACAACTTTCTAATACGACATGCCCGGATAATGTGAATCTGTAAGAAGAGCTATGGTCTTCACTGAATCATTATAAAACGTATCCATTCGAATTCATCATCAGATTGAATGAAGATAATACAATAACAGATTTGATGGGAAGTGGTTGGTAAGTTATTGTAAGTGAGACGTTTGTAGAATTTGGTTTCGTCGCAATATTTTCCCTTGATAAAAAGAACTGATGTGGTATCAGAGAATATATTAGAGTGTTTGTGGTGACTATAAGTACCAAATTATAAGGTGTCTGCTTTCTTTATAAGTGCAAGGTAAAAGCAGACATCTCGCCTACATTAGACGCAAGATATAAAAAAGTAACACTATGTAGGTTATCTAAAAGGCAAATATTTTAATTACATATGATATAATATTTTTTGTGAATTTCATCTCGGATATTTTTCTGACGGTATAAAAATATGATGGAATTGGAGAGATATAAAAATAAAATGAATGCTATTTTGTTTAATGCTTTGTAAGCATTACTCAAAAATAAAAAAATGATAAAGATGTATTTAATTTAGAAATTATTGAACATCAGATTGAAAATTACCTGATTAGTTAAATGTAAATATTTACTCTTGAAGGCACTTTTACATAAACTTTATTTTTCCGATTATTCATTTATTGGATTTCAAAAAATAGATTATTCTTTTTCGACTCGCTTATTTACATAATATTACACAACATTTTTTTACTTAAAAATGTGACATGCAAAACGATGTAATTTACCCGAAAATTATCTCAGGCTGCCTAAAAAATGAAAATACAGAATCCCCATATCGACGCGAAGTATCAAAATTAGTATGCGTTTCAAAATTATTCTGAACACCATGTTCCATTATAAAGAAACCCTTCTGCGACAGAAGTTTATGTTCAAAAATCAAATCCGGTAGCGTCTCGATTTTCGGGAGCGCGTAAGGTGGGTCTGCAAAAATAAGGTCGTAAGTCTTCTCGGAATTTTTAATAAACTTAAACACATCGCTCTTAATGGCGATTAATTCATCATCAAGCCTCAATTCTTTGGCTGTCTCCTTTACGAATTTGATACAACCATAAAATTTATCGACACAAGTCACATCCATACATCCACGCGAAACACATTCATACGCGATATTGCCCGTACCACAAAACAAGTCGAGCACCTTCATCTCTTCAAAATCCACCTGATTGGACAAGATATTAAACAAACCCTCTTTGGCATAATCCGTTGTCGGACGTGTCCGCCAATTTTTTATCGGTGGATGAAATCGCCTGCCCTTAAATTTGCCGCCTACGATGCGCATGAAACGTGTTGTTGTGTTGTTGTGTTATCGAGTTGTTGTGTTGAATTGTTGAGACACGACAACTCGTTAACTCGTCAATTCAACAAATCGCCAGCTTGCCGGAGCTTGTTGATGTTTAAAAGTATATTTCGGGTTATCAATCAGCTCAACGTGTTTGATATACTTTTGGAGTGTGAAATAGGTGAGTGATTCGGGCGAGATTTCGCCGGAGAGTACCAAGCGGTTCTTTTTCCAATCTAAATCCAACTGATTAAAAACAAGACCCACAAAATACATCACATCCTTGTCTGTATGCTGAGTAAATGTATTCGCAAACAGCAATTTTGTACCATCTAAAACCACGATTTGAATGTAAGTGCCGATGAGATTAGCGTAAACCGTTTTGCCTTTATTGAGCCGACAATAGGCTATTATCAAGTTGGACAATACATGACTGAATTCTGCCATTGGAAACTGAGTCTGTAAAGTCTCAAATATCGTTTGATTGAAAGCATAAACCTGATGAGTGCCTACCTCAAATAATTTATCTTCCAATACTACATGTTCACCAGTCAATACGGCATTATGCTCTAGGTAAAATCGAGTGCGAGCGGCATCGTACAAGTCCGAAGGAATAAGCGTTGTCAGCGAACTCAGCAATCTGATACGAACCTTTCGGTAAGGCAATCGTAATAATCTGTCGTTTTGAAAAATGTGCTGAAACGCTACTTGGAGTTGCAAATAATTGTGTGCAGGAAAATGGTGTGTACGTAATGCAAACACCTGTTTGTCGGTCTTTACAACATAAAAAAACCTGTCCATGCTGACAAGCACGAACAGGTCATATTGATTAGAAAGATGCTCGGCGAAGTCATTCGCCTTTATGTCGTATGTATTTACCAACTTCCCCCTAATGATGGTCTGGTTAAATCTCCGATAGAGATATAATACCTGTCTTCGGTTGGGTCGTCAGGATTGTAGAATTTGTCGTAACTCTTATAACGCGGGTCGGCATATTGTCCCATAAAATCTTTATAGGCAGCTTTCACCTTGACCACGGGAACGGTGATACTTTGATATACAATTTCCTTTGCTTCTACATCAAAGTCTTTACCCCCTCCATTAGGAATGTCTTCAAGACCATCCAAGTCAATGCCCAATCTTCCGATAGAATCCAGTGCATTTACGTAAGATGTTTCATACATTACCTTTTGTCCTGTCGGGTCATCCGGATCACCAAATACTTTGACTACTTTGAAAGAATCCGTAGTTAATACCTGTTTCAAAGTGTCAAAATTATGAGCGTATTTTCCTGTAATATCCAAATAACACTGCTGTGCAGTACGGATAGTTTCGAGTTTTTTCTGCACGGCAACCTCACGCGAGTCTTTTATGGCTTTAAAATTAATTGGTTCGTAGATGCTTCGCACCAAAAAATAGCCGAGCACCGCAATCAGCGCAACCAGAAGTAAGTTGATAACAAGTCTCATAGAATTTACAAATTTATCTTTTCATGGGAAGACTGTTTGATTGTATAATTGTTTGATTGTAAAATAATTGTGTTTTTCTTTTTTTGCATGAAAACAATTTAACAATCGAACAATTCAACAATCTTTCAATCATCTCCATCGCAATATTACTATTTTTTGTTGAAATAATAGAAAGAGAACTGCCAATTTTCCAATTAAAAGATGAAAAAGAGTAGGTATTTGGTGGGTGAAACGGGTTGCGAGTTACGAGTTACGGGTTGCGGGTTGCGGGTTGTCGCGCTCGTAAGACTCCGAAAAGCTGCGCCATTTCATCCGAATGACGCCATAAATTGCTTCCTTTACGATACCTTTCGACATTTTGGAAATGCCCTCCACGCGGTCGGTAAATGTAATCGGCACTTCTTTGATTTTGTAGCCAAGTGAGCGTGTCGCAAATTTCATTTCTATCTGAAAAGCGTAACCGATAAATTTGATTTTATCAAAATCCAATCGTTCCAATGCCTCGCGTCGGTAGCAGACGAAGCCCGCCGTTGGGTCTTTCACAGGCATCCAAGTAATCATCCGCACATAAAGCGACGCACCATAAGAAATAAAAATACGGTCGAAGGGCCAATTCTCCACTTTACCGCCACGCACATAGCGCGAACCTACGGACATGCCGACATCGGGCATTTGAGCAGCTTTGTAGAGGCGCACGAGATCTTTGGGATTATGCGAAAAATCGGCATCCATCTCAAAAATATACTCATAATTGCGCTCCAATGCCCATTTAAAGCCATGTATGTATGCTGTTCCGAGTCCAAGTTTGCCCGTGCGCTCTTCCAAGAAAAGACGGTTGGGAAATTCTTTGAACAGCATCTTCACGATAGCCGCCGTACCATCAGGCGAGCCATCGTCAATGATGAGCACATTAAAAGCTTTATCCAATGAAAAAACTGCGCGGATGATATTTTCCACGTTCTCTTTTTCATTATACGTTGGTATGATTACGAGACTGTCAGACAATTTTTTGATTGTTTTGGATGATTGTTTCAACCACTAAGGATACAAAGAACACGAAACCATACAAACGAAGAGGCAAACGAAGGTTTTAAAGAATTTTTTGTATCCTTTTACGTCTATTTGCTTTCGTGTCCTTTGTGTTCTTAGTGGTAAGTAATAATGTTTTTTATAAAACGCTAATTTGGTTTGAATGATACAACAAGTGCTTAACGAAATAATGAAGTAATAAGTTGTTTCATATCCATTCCTCCGAATTTCCCTGAGCTCATCATCAGCAAATTGCGATTTTTCCAGTTAAGATGCTCCAAAAAAATCGTTAAATCCTCTTTTTTAGTAAAAACTTTCATTTTGCGATGCCCAAAAGATGTAACGATGTCCTGTGCGGAAAGTTCGGGCAATCGCTTCATTTTTAAAGTATGCTCACTAAAAAAAACGCAGGCGGTATCCGCCGCGTCCATTGTATTATGATATTCTTTTAGAAAATTTTTATTCAAACTACTAAATGTATGCAATTCCAAACAAGCGGTCAAAGGACGATTGGGATATTGTTCTTTCAACGCGCGAATCGTCGCTTCTACCTTTGAGGGCGCATGAGCAAAATCCAGATAAGCGACATTTGTGTCCGATTGATGCAGTAGTTGAAGTCGCCGTGCTGCGCCGCCAAAATCACTGATGGCATCATAGAATTCTTCATCCTCAATACCCAATTCACCACATACCAAACGCGCCGCTTCGAGGTTCTGTAAATTATGTTTACCGAAAATTTGTAAATGAATCTTTTTATCCTCTTGTATAATGAATGTTTGATTATCAACAACTTCGTGTGTAGGCGTATCGTATGCGTGTGTGCGGATATGCGGGTTCGCATCCGCGATTTTTTGGAGGTGTTTATCGTTTTTATACCAAAATAATACACCGTCTTTTTCGATGTCTTTTATGTAAATTTCAAATTGCTCTACATAGTTTTCAAAGGTCGGAAATACATTAATGTGGTCCCATGCAATCCCCGTAATGATGCTTACATGGGGTTTGTAGAAATGAATTTTAGGTCGGCGGTCGAGTGGTGAGGCGAGATACTCGTCGCCTTCCAGTACAATCACAGGCGCATCCGACAATCGCACCATCGTCTCAAAACCTTCCAATTGTGCGCCTACAAGATAGTCTGTATCATGTCCCAATTTGCGAAGCACATGCAGAATCATTGCAGTCGTAGTCGTTTTGCCATGACTGCCTGCAATTACAACGCGCTTTTTATCCTTTGATTGTTCATAAACGTATTCAGGATAGGAATAAATTTGGATACCGAGTTCGCGGGCGCGATGGAGTTCGGGGTTGTCCTCACGGGCGTGCATACCTACTATGATGGCATCCATATCGGGCGTAATGCGTTCAGGATGCCAACCTTCGGAATCGGGTAGCAAGCCATATTTTGCCAATCTATCTCGTGCCGGATTGTAGATTTCATCGTCCGAACCCGTTACCAAAAAGCCCTTGTGATGTAAGGCTAATGCGATATTGTGCATAGCACTCCCGCCAATAGCGATGAGATGTATGCGTTTTTTTTGGGGTAAATTGTCACCTGTTGCTGTGTCTTTCATTTAAGTACAAACGTACAAATATTTTAGACTTGAGGCAAGAGACGAAAGACAAGAGAGGCAAGAGGGAGACACAAGATGAAAGATATGAGATTTTTTTTGTGAGTATTTATTTACAATAATTTGCATGGCATTTTATAAGTATTTTGAATTTAAAGTTATTTAAGTCGCTGATAATTAATTTAAAAAGAAAAATGAATTTCTTTTTTTCTTCTTTTTTTCGTTTTATGTTTCATGTTTAACAGGTTTTTGATTTGTAAAAATGCTTTAAAGTGTTACTTTTTTTATCCATCGGAATCTTGCAACTTGCAGGTGTGTTGTTCGTTTAACTATCTATGCCAATCAACTTCAATGTATGATTTTGTTAATTTTTGTATATCAAAAAACGCATAAATCAGATTGAAAGAGTTATAAATGGCATGAAAATAGAAATGACACAACTGTAGACCATCAACAATTGAGTACGGATTACGAGTTGTGGGTTGCGAGTTAGAAATTTTCGCTACGCGAAAATAATTTATAACTCGCAACCCGTAACCCGCAACTCGTAACTCGCAACAATTACACTTACACATGGCTTCACTCGATCCGAAGACCGGCACATTAGGAAAAAGGCTGGCGGCGCATTTGCTTCGCAGAACTACCTATAATGTATCAAAAGCCCGTATTGATGAATTTGCGACGCTGGAGGTGCATGAGGCTGTCGATAGACTATTACAACAACCGGTGATACTTACCGAACCTGTCGAACTAGAGTCAGGAAGACCTTGGATATATACATATTACGATCGTTATTATGATTCGATCAATAGGAATTCTGTTTTGTTGTGGTGGATGCAAGAAGCAATAAAAGATGAAACCATTAGTCATCGAATGGGCTTTTTTCTACATACCATTTTTACGACATCATGGACATTCAATTATTCGCGTAATGTATTTGACCATCATCAATTGCTGCGTCGATATGCTTTTGGAAGTTTCAGAGAGCTGGCAAAGAAAGTGACGGTAGATAATCTCATGCTTCGCTATCTGGATAATCATTACAATACAAAATTTAACCCGAATGAAAATTATGCCCGTGAATTTCTTGAGTTATTTACGATAGGTAAAGGTCCGCAAATCGGACCGGGGGATTATACTACCTTCACAGAGCATGATGTGAAGGAAGCAGCACGGTTGCTGACAGGTTTTGAAGCTACAATTAAGCAAGCAGCGTATCGTTTGAGTTCGATTGATATGGAGACGGGAATCCCAAGAGGTTATGCCAGATTTACTCGCCATGATGTTGATGATAAGCATTTTAGCGAAGCTTTTCAAAATACAGTCATCACAGGTGCAATGGATGCGGAAGATATGTTTCGGGAGTTGGATGATTTTGTCAATATGATATTTAATCAAGATGAGGTAGCGCGAAATATTTGCAGAAAAATTTATCGCTTTTTTGTCAATAGAAATATCACGGACGAGATTGAACAAGATATCATTGAACCACTTGCTGATGAGATGCGGCAAAATGATTATTCGCTTGGGGTAGTGCTTCATCGACTGTTTAAGAGTAAACATTTCTATGATGAGGATGATACAGATTCATCCAATGAAATTATAGGTACACTCGTCAAGTCGCCCTTGGAGTTGGTATTCCAAATGATTAACCATTTCGGTATAGAAATTCCTGACGGAACTACGGAAACATATTTTTATTATAAATTTTTGTACAACGGCTTATTCAAAAATATGTTCCGCGATAGTGATTTTTATCTTTTTAGTCCGCCGAGCGTAGCCGGATATCCGGGCTATTATCTCGATCCTGCACGGGATAGAAATTGGTTTTCTTCCAATAGTATAATAGGGAGATACAGTATTCCTTATCAGTTGATTAAAGGGAGAATCAAGTCTAGACAGGATCCTAATATTGGTATCGTTAAATTAGATGCGGTGACATTTGTCTCCAATTCTGAGCACATTAACAATCCTGCGGATGCCTACGATTTGGTTATTGAATTGGCAGAATATATTTACTGCGAAATGCCCGACCAAGACCGCCTCGATTATTTTGTACATGATATTTTACTACAAGGAATTGCTATAGAAGATTGGACCTATGAATGGACGCTTTATGAAATTACGGGCGATGATTCAGAAGTCAGAATCGGTTTAGAAAACTTATTGGTAGCAATGCTTCATACTCCTGAATATCAGTTAATGTAA
>JAHDEO010000114.1 GCA_020628725.1 Saprospiraceae bacterium | reverse complement strand
CCTATACCTACGTCGCTAGTTGCACCTACGACTTCAAGTTGTGCGAAAACAAACATCGGAGCCAAGCTCAACAATGTGATAATGATTAAATTTTTCATTTTTAGAATTTTAAATTATTTTAAAAAAATATTTTTGATTAGTTGCGAGTTGCGGGTTTTCGCGTTGCGAATTATTCCCCGCAACTTGCAACTTTTGATAATTTGTTATTCGGGTGTATCAGATTCGCAATCTTCTACGATAATTTGTAATTCTGCTCCTACTTTGGAACTGAAACCGCTTTCCAGTCGGATGCTTTGTCCGGCTTTGAGCGAGACATTTGTTCCTTGTTCGATATTACTTGATGAGATAACCGCATCTTGCGCATGTATGACACCCGAAGGAAGTATAATATCGCCTAAATCGATGACCGGGTCGCAGTATTCCCAGTGCAGACAACTGACTTGTACTGTACGACAAAATTCTTTTTCCCAACAAATCTCACCATTGCTATCTACCTCCGTTACGACCATACAAATCGTGTATGAGCCGGATGCAGGATAAGTATGCGTAACGCTGGAGTTCCATGTACCATTTGAGACTGTACCATCGCCCCAAATCCAGCGGACTTGGTCACATTCACCCAATGCAAGCGGAGACACACCAACCGTACAATCGGGATTATTGAATGCAATATTGAAACCCGCATCTACACGGTCGCAAAATGCCTCGTAGTCAGTGCAACAATCAGAACAAGTGACTTGTACTGTACGACAAAATTCCTTTTCCCAACAGACCTCACCATTGCTATCTACTTCTCGTACAAGCATACAAATTGTGTATGTGCCGGGTGTAGAATAAGTGTGTGTAACACCTGTATTCCATGGAGCTGTAGATGAAGTACCATCACCCCAAAGCCAAAGCACTTGGTCGCACTCGTTTAATGCAAGAGGAGCTACGCCTATCGTGCAATTCGTCGGGTCATTGAATGGAATGTCAAAACCTGTATCTACACGGTCACAAAACGCTTGGTAGTCGGTGCAACATTCATCTACCGGACCATTATCCACGATACATACATTGTCTATCACAACCGCAGCTTGGTTGGGATTGGGAGCACCGGTGAGTAATGGATAGAACCAAGCTTGACTGTAATTTGTACCTGCGGTGAAAGTTTCCGTGATGGTTTCCCACACGCCATTGATTGCCCATGTTTGATTGGAAACAGACTGTGTGCCTGCGGTAGGTGGGATTGCTGTACCTCCCGTTGATGGCGTCAGGGTGTTTGATAGCGCAACTTGGAAAGTAGAAGTTGGATTGGAATCCGAGAACTTATACAAATCATAAGTGAGCGTATAGCTGTTCCCCGCAACAAAATTATAATTCGTGTAAACGCCTTCTCCGACACCACTATAAGACCACATCCACATACCATTATCCGTCATTCCGATTCCCGGATTGAAGTAATAGGTCGGTGTTCCGTGTGATACAAACCAATTCGTGAGATTGCCGTTAATCCATGCATTTGTACCATTCCATGTACCTGTGAAATCTTCAAAATCACCATTGATATTTTCACAGCAATCAGGCAGCACAAAACACAAGGTGTCTGAGTGACAACATTCATTCGCAGGTTCTACATTATCAAATAACGTTACCACAAAACACACGGAATCTCCCGGCATGGCATTACTGATATTCATTGGTGGCATGGAGGTTTCGCTATTTGGTGGGAATGTACCACTGACATTATAAGGCGGTGTAGGGGAGAAGATGCCACCCGCAGGCTTAGTGTGTACTTGATGCACTCTTATGGTACTCGCATTGATGCCTGATAAATTTTTGACATCATAATTGAAGGTGAATGTACCATCATCATTACAAACGATGCTATCATTGACAACTTCAGCGCAATGCTCAATTGGTGGTGGCATACAATTGAATGTCAAAGTGTCTTCACATACGACCGTTTGCAGGTCAGATTTCCAGCGAATGACGACTTCTTCGGGCGGGAATTGCGTTGGGTCATCGTATCCGCCGAGACAGAATCGCATTTTATTATTCGTCCAACCACTTGGAATGTATGTACCTCCCGGTGGAGTGGGGAAGGGCTTCCAATGTGCCGTTGTAGGCATTGGATTGAATAGATACCAACCTGTACCTGCCGCTTGATAATCAAGCGTAACACCATTAAGCGGCACAGCTTCTACACAAGTAAAGAGACTATCTTCACAGATATAAAAATCCACATCAAAACAACATAAATCTTCTTGTATGCTAATATTGGTAATGTCGTATTCAATATCATCACACTCCTCACAGCAATCGGGGACGGGAAGACATATCGGGTCGAGCGTACAATAACAGCAGTCGTCTATATCCTCTGCCCGAAGTTCGAAACAAAGAATATCGCCGTAGTCCGCCACATTATCACCGAAGAAAATGCAGTTGCCAATGGAAGTACCACCCGGCATGATAGGCGCACCTATAGGCGTGATATTCGAGGTGTAAATGGTGCCTGCGGGAGTGACGTTTTGTACTTCGATATTGTACACAGGTTTGTCCCATGCATTATAAAAATCAAAGGTGTATTTATAACCACTATCGTCGCAAGTCAATGTGTCTTGTATGATTTCAATACAACCCGAACATTCGAATTCAAGTATTTCTTCACATACCGTACCGTCAGCGGCAAACCATTGAACAAGGACTTGCTGTGGAGTAGTTGTATAATTATCCAAACAGAACGATAACGGTACATAAGTTCCCGAAGGAATAAAGGGACCACCCAATGAAACCAAATCAATCGAACCACTACTTGCAGAGGCAAATGTCCAGTTGAATGGGTCGTTCAGATTCCATGAGCTAAACTGCACGCCACCAAGTGGTGTAAAGGTGATATTAGTAAAACATTGGTCTTCCAGATTGTCTATGCGAATATCGAAACAGCAGTAATCCGCAGGGTTTTGTACCGGAGTAAATGAAGTTTGTATAGAATCGCATTTGTTGACTATCGGCTCAGGACAATTATAAAATTCCAATACATTGAAACTGCCCGGACTCACCGTAATCGTCTGCGTACCCGAACCGAAAGGCGTAAAACCTGCTTGCGGAATTTCGACCACTTGATAAGTACCGACATCGACACCATTAAAAAATAATTCACCGTTAATGTCTGTTACATCAGTTTGCAATAAGGTCGTTCCTGTCGCATCATAAAGTTCAAATGTCCAACCTGTGCCAAGTGCATCTCCACTGCTGAAAACACCATTACAATCATTGTCGATGATTTTTCTGACATTGACCGTATTATTCGTACAACAAATATTATCATTGATTATCGTTGGTCTTCCCGTTAATGAAGTGACACTACCTACCACGCTCATACCAAGTGTAGTTGAATTGGTATTCACAAGATAAGCGCGGATGGCATATGTACCTATTGGAAGGGAGTGGGCAATATTCCAATTGACGGTTGCTGTACCTGACCAGATGTATGTTGGACTGGTATCGAGTAAAGCATTTGTCGAAATATTCCACAATTCAAGATACACTCTGTCATCTCCCTCTAATGTCAAGTTAATCGCGACCTCATCATTGTCGCATACACAGAATGTACGTTCAAATACATAAGGCACGCGCTGTCCTGCTGAGTTGATTGGATTATTACAACCGAAATTCAAATCACATCCTCCATCATAAGGAGCGATGACAGTTGCGCCGGTTTGATTGACCCAATTGGGTATTGCGAGGTTGTTGTGATTGACCAAAAAGGCATCACCTGTAGCCGGAATCAGTGGATTAGTACATCCGGGCAGTGGCGGATTATTGATAAGTGTCCAAAACGGGTCGATATTGCCGACTCCGCAAGCCGTGAGTACACCCGTCAGCGGGTCAACTCCTGTAGTGATGTTGAGGCTATCGCGTGGATCACAATCGGCTGGGCATAAGCCGTCTTCTTCACAGCAATCCGCCACACATATCAAGTCTTCTGCATAGCCTTGAAGAATATTAGCTTCAAGACACTCACCATAAGGCTGAGGCTGCGCGAATTCGATAGGCACTTGAACATCAATGACTTCAAATGCAATATCATGGTGACATTTCTCTCCCAACAATTCGCCGACAGGCGTCGTCTTATTTCTGTACCAATCACGATTTGCAGTAGAATAAGTAGCACTGGCAAAATCAAATACATTGTCCCAACATCCGCCTACACCATAAATGGCTCCGCAGTAAAATTCAAGGTCATTGATGTAAGAAGTAGTGGCTTGGTCTTCATAATATTCTTTTGACCAAAGTGGGTTTCCTTCCGCATCTACTTCGAGAACATAAGCTTTGGGATTCACTAAATCGGATATGGTAGGAGCGACTTGATCCCAAACGCCTGTTTGTCCTGTAAGGTAGCATCTCTCATCTCTGATGCTCATGTCGGTGAGAGATTCTTTTTTGTCGGGAATGTTTTCATAGATTTTGAGCCAATTAGGATTGGTTTGAAATTGGTCGTTGAATTGAAATTCACCGAGCCAAATTTTTCCACTGATGGATGGATTTAGAGAGCTGCCCGTTTCCCCTGCAATATAAAAAATGCTGTTTTCGTATTGAATGCGCTTGGCAGGGTCTGCGGTATTGGGATTTCCATCGACATCAAAAATATTGACTATGGGCAACAATCCACCTGTGCAACTCAAACCCGCTGCAAAAGCAAAATTATCTACCGAACCTACCAATACATACGAAGTACCATAAGCACATCCGGCATTATTAATAGTGCTACCTGTCTCGATGATGTCATGGCTGATTATTTCTCTGCTGCCGTTGATTTCGATAAATGACGGACAGTAAGCATAGCCTAATGTTTTATCGACCATCACGACGTAGCTGTTTCGTTCGATAGGCGTGCGTTGGTTCACGACGAGCATGTATCGGTCGATAAAATCATCCACGATTTTTACAGCAAATTCATCGGAAAATGAAACACCCGCAATATCGTTGACTATCGGACCATAGTATTGTACAAATGAGGAAAGCGTAGCCCTGTCAATTCTTACGAAATAGACATCTCTGTCATTATTAATTCGCGTATCAAAAAACAGAACATACTCGTCTGTTTGGCGGTCAAGGATGATTTGTACATTGGATACATTATCACCTTGAATGGGGTAGGCTGCCTCGCGAATGGTATTCCCCGTAAGGTCGAGTTCCTTGATGAAAAGGCGCATTTGCTGACCTGCATACGTCGTACCTGTAACGACGCGTGTATTGTCTTCGAGCAGGAGTTGGTCATGTGCTTTGTCGTTGGTTTCGATGTCGTCGTATTCGATATCGACCTTGCAAGCGTAGGTTTCCTCCAGAGCAATATCAGGGCATTGGGCGTAGGCTTCCCAAAAACAGGAAGCTACCAAGATTAAAAATAGAATTAGTTTCTTCATTTTAGAGCGATTAAGAAGGTGAATAAATAGTTCAAGTTGCTTTGCAACTTGAGTCCATAGTCGATGGTCAATAGTCCATAGGTGAACGCGAGCGTTATATTGTTTCCGTTATCCTGTGAATTACAAACCGTCAACCGTTTAAAGAATTTTCAAAAAGACATAGCAATGCCATCTAGCCTTTTGTCAAGCTATGCCGAATAGGGTTGTGTAAGATTTAGGGAAGTACGATTATGGGATTCGGATAAGACGTGTGTACTTCATGATGCTTAATTTTTATTTGTAGAGAAAATTGTAATTATAAAATGTGTTTGATAACTAACCACATTCTTTCAAGAGTATCAAGTCATATAATTCCTCCAGAAAAACTTCTGAGCAATCTCCACCAAATTGAAAGACTTGGCAGATTAAGTTTCCTGTACAATCGTAGTAGCTTCGTGTGATTTCAAAAGGACTACAGACATCTGTTATGATGAAAATACAATCACTATTAGGTGCGGTAGCTTGTTCGATGATATATATTGGGTCATTGACAAATGGCTGCATCCACGGTTCTGACAGTGGGTCTGTAGTGCAGCAAGTTGGGCTACAATCTTCAATAATCAATGACACATTTGTATTGGTGTTTGAATTGAAGCCTTGTTCGAGCTTTATGGTTTGTCCGGCTTTGAGTGAGACGTTTGCGCCTGAGACGACAGTGCCGGAACTGATGACGTCATATTGTGCCTGAATGGTGTTGCTAAACAGTGGGCTATTTCCCAAATCAATCACAGGGTCGCAGTAATTCCATGAAGATTCTACTTTTACGATGATACTATCCTTATCACATACACCTACAGTACTGCACACTTCATATTCGTATGAAAAGCAACCGGATTCGGGCGAAGTAAAACATAAGTTGCCGTTTTGAAGCACACTTAAGTAAGGGGGAGGTGTGATTACAGAGAACGAACCGGGAAATAGTTGTGGTAATGGATTTTGGCAATCCAGAGTATCTATACAAGGATGCTCAATATCAGGCTCGATGTAATCATTGGCTAAAGCATTGAAATAAATTGTATCGCTGGCAGAGACGGTCAATTCATCTGTCACTGTCTGTATGCAATCTTCCACAACGATGTAAGCTGTTTGTTCATCGCAAATTGTGATGGTTTCCACAGGGTCTTGGAGATAATAAAACACCTCATACACCACGCTATCCACACCCGTAAAACCACCCGAAGGTATATAAGTAATTTCATCAAAACTTGGTCCCTGAACTGCTGTACCGTTAGCCGGTTGCATGATAATCCCTCCCACAAAAACCTCTAAAGGTTGAAAACCGGGGTAAGTTGCCTGAATAAATTCGGCATCATTCTCCAACACGGCAAATGTAATAGGCTGACCGTTATCAGGAATACAGCAAAACAAGTCGGGGGGCGTCTGGCACTCAAAGGATAGATGTATTCCGTAGTCGATAGTGTCACAGGCAAATATTCCCGTGCTGTCTGTACAGCACTCTACTGCGAGAAATCTGTCTTCGGTTTCACAATTGGTATTTGTCGTGTAATTATACATGTCGTTCACTTCGAGATTACCACCCGAACCAACATATTCTATAGTGCCAAACATAGGGGGGTGTATGATGTAGGCTGTATCGCAAATGGGGGAGTTTTTGAAGTTATTGTTTAGTATGAGTCCGTTGCTTCCGCCACTTCCCGGACAGCCCGGGTATATGACATCATCGCACTTCATAAGATATTGAGCATTGACAGTACAATAAAAAAAAACACTCAATAGAATAAAGACCAGTTTGGTTATTCTCATTTTTTGAAATTTAGTTGGTTGTAAAATGTATGTGTGGTTTTAAAGTGTGGTATTATTTGGTATGTTGTTTTTGTTTAATGCAAAATTAGGTCATTTATTCAAGTTATGCACAGATTATAATATCTTTTAATTTTTAAAACAGGAAATTAAATTTATATTTTTATATTTGTAAATAATTGTAAAATAAAATTTTATATAAAATTAAAATGGGTAAAAAAACGAATCATCGGTTGTTTGACTTTTTGGATGCTATTGATACTGAAGAGTTTTATCGACTGAAAAGATATATTTATGCTGATTTTTTTAATACTAATGAAAGATATAAAAAGCTATTTGATGCGATATGGGCAGCCAAAACAAATGACTTGACTTATCGCACAATGAACGTGGAGCGTATTTATCGTAAAACATTCCCGAAACAAAACATAAAGGCAATGAGAGATGATTTTTCAGGAATTTTGAAATTGGTACGTGGATTTATTGCTCAGGAAGAATACCAGAATGATACTAATGCCAAGACACGTTATCTATTACGTGGACTTGAAAACAGGCAAGCTTATCATCGTTTTAGGTTACTTATCAATAATGAATCTAAAAATTACGAAAATACTGAAATAACCAGACGGAATGATGCGCGAGAAAATTATCTGCACGATCTACTTATTGCAGAACAAAAATATCGTTATTACAATATCCATGAAAACAGGAAAATGGCAACTAATGAATTGCTACAGGAATTTGTGGATAGTATAGAAAGGTTTTATGCTATAATTAAGATTCGGTTTTGGTCTGTAATGAGGCAACGCGCAGGATTATCCGGTTACCGATTTAGATACGGTAGTATGACAGAGATAAAACGCATCGTAGCACAGACTAATTCAGAGCATTTCCCGCTGCTGCACATTTACTATCACATTGCCGAACTTTGGGACAATCGCACTCCTGAAATATTTGACATTTGTAAAAGTCTCTTGCTTCAATATAGCGAACGTTTTTCGCGCTATGAGCAGCAAAATTTGTTTCAAAGTTTGATTAATTTTTGCCGGGTGAGCGTGATGAGCGAGCAACCACGTATGTGGAATTTGCGGCAATTGGACTTGTATGAGCAGTTCTTTGAACGTGGTTTTTGTTATACGGGAAGGCAACAACGCAAACGGCAAATTTCATTGCATCATTTCAAAAATTACATGCAATTGCTCATTGAATTGGATGAATTTGAGCAATTTAGAGACTTACAAGAGCAACACGCACCGCAAGTGTCTTTTAAAAATAAATTGGAACAACGATTTGTAAATCAGTACAATACCACCGCATTGTATTTCGCTCAATATGTATTTTATCGAAAAAAAGACCGCATCATCGGACAAGATTTTGCTTATGAAACTGCACTGAAACACATCCAGAAAATAGAGCAGGAATTGATTACGGGAGCGCAAGCATTTCCTGATGTGTTTTATCGTATTTTATATGAAATTTTGCTATTAAAAATTTATTTTGAACAACCGCGTGGTTTTACTACTCGCAGAAATGCTTTTTATAAATACGTCAACAGTCAAAAACACATCGCCCGTTTTTTCCTCAAACCTTATCTGAATTTTGCGACCATTGCACTCAAATTACATCAGATGAAGCATCGTGAAAATCAAGACGCAACAGACGTCGAGCAGCTTAAAAATAAGCTTTCTCAAATGCAAATTGTGGAGCGTGTGTGGTTGAACGAGAAGTTAAATCAACGCCTTCGTACCAAATAAACGATGAAAAACAATCCCAACAAAACACCCAAAATATACAGATATTTAGAAGTTCCTCGCTGCTTTGTAGGCGGATTGCCCGTATGAATAAAAGCCGCCCAATGATAAGGATGTCGGTAAGCATCGGCACTGGATTTTAGCTGGATTTTAGCTTGATGAAGGGCATCGTCGGCGGGGATTTTTTGCTGGAGGAAGTCATAGTAACTTTTCATGAGGTTACTTGTAGATTTATCATTAACTTTCCAAAGACTCATCACGACACTCGGCACACCGCGATATACAAAACTCCAACCCAAACTCAACACACCTTCACCCTGACTCAACTCTCCCGTACCCGTTTCGCAAGCGCTCAGTACAACATGACGTGCCTTGAGCGCACTCGCCTGAATGTCATTTTGACTCAATTCATCGCCTGCGTAGAGGTGGATTTTGCCCTTGCCCTTTGTGCCTTGTTCGGCATGGGCGGCTATGTGAATCATATCTGCATCGGCTAGTTGACGGAGGACACTTTCGTGGGTGGGTTGTGTGCCTATTAGGGCAGAAGAGCTAGGATATTGCTGTTGGAGTTGGGTGACGATAGCTTTGCTTTCGAGTGGCGCGTAGGTGTCTTTTTTGCCAAATTCGGGGGCGATGATGAGGGCGGTTTGAAGAGCATTTCTATTGCCGTATTTTTGATAATTAGCACATGAATAAAGGTAATTGAATGTGTAATCGTCGATGAGGTAAGGTGTGTTCAAAAGGTCATTCGTGGCGGCTGTCGGGAGTGCTTCGAAGGGAATGTAATTGAGTTTTCCGTCGGGAATGAGGATGATTTTTTTGATGTTATCATTCAAACGAGATATTGCAGAGGCAAAGATAGTTTGGTATATTTTATAGCCACTTATAGTGAGGTCAGCGGCGGTGCTACTGTTGTTTTGGAGGGCTTCGACGAATTGCGTTGTCCACTGGTCAAATTGCTCATTTATCGTAATAGTCTCTATATAAATTTCATTTTTTGTGAGGGTGAAAATATACAACAAATCATCTGCCGACCAATGGTATTCGATGAGGGCGGTGTTGTTATTGAGGATATTGGTTTGTACATCATTCAGGGTGGTGGTTTTGGGTTGGTACTTGCGTTGGGCGTATTCGGAATTGGTATCGTTGAGTGTTTTTTCAAATTGATAAAATGCTTGCTTTCGGGTGTCGATGCTGTCTTTTAGGGCGGTTTTATTGTCGTCGGTTGCATTGCGATATTCGTTGTCTGCCTGTTGAATTTGTGCTAATAAATTATCGTATTTTTCGCGTTCTGTTTCATCCAGCAAACTCAAAGCTGCTTGCTGCGAATGACTCTGCCAAAGCAATACAGCACGGGCTTTTTCGGCATATTCAAATGCTTTTGCTTGCTCACCTTTTTTCAATGCTACCTCTATCGCGTGGCTGTATATGTCATGTGCGCAAGCTATCCATATGAGTTTGGATTCGTTGGTGGTGAGGTCTTTGTAGAATTCACTTGTCCAAGCGTCGAGTTCTTGGTAAGCACTGTATGCGAGGTCGGTATTACCACTTTTTAGGGCAGCTTGCGCTTTGAGGTCGAGTAGGCGGAGTAGGTCGGGTTTATTGTAGATGTGGGGAGTTTCTGATTTTGGGTCGTCTTTTAGGTTGTCTATGGCTAATTGAAAATGGTGGAGAGCTTCGTCATACTCTTCCATTTCGGCGTAGATTTCTCCGAGATTTTCGTAGTTGGAAGCATAAGTGTATTGAAATGGGGCGTTTTCATAATAGATTTGTTTTAGTTTCAGAGATTTTTCCAGTGTTTTTATGCTTTCTGCATAAGCCCCTTTATTTTTTAAATCATATCCGATGTTATTGATGACTTCCGCGTATTCTTCTGATTCTTTTTCATGTTTGCTTAATGCTGACTTGTAAGTTTTGATGGCTTCGTCATATTTGCCTAATTTGCTCAATGGAATGGCTTTATTATTTAGAGCTTTAGCAATATAGAAGGCTTTTGCATCTGTTTTTTCATACAATTCTAAGGCTGTATCTGCACTTTTAATGGCATGCTCAAAACTGAGACTATCTTCTTCTTTCGTCCCTAATACAACGGCAAGCATATTATAAGCATGGGCTATTCGAGTATCTTCTTCTTGGATTTGGGTTGCTTTGAGCGCATATTCTTCGGCTTGTTGAAATTCACCAATTTTAACAAGATTTATTCCCATTATACGAAATATGCTGATGGAATCTCTAGCTCTTTTTTTGCCCAAAGTATTGTGAGCAGTCATCATGAAGAATTGTGATTTCTGAAACATCTCTAATTCATGATATGCCAGACTCAACATGTAATAAGATTTCCAAACAAACGCTTTCTGTGATTGCTCTCGTATCTTAAGAGCTTTTTCATGAAATTTAATTGCCTTTACATAGTCTTCTTCGCCATAAAAAAAATTGCCCACACAATGATAATAACAAGCCGTGAGTGTATCATTTATGTTTTCGGAATCGATATACTCCAATGCTACTTCTAAGTTGTTCCCCTTATTTATGTCACCACAATTACAGCCTTTGGTTTCGTCAATACTAATTTCTAAATCAGATTGAGCAAAAAGGCAGCAGGGTAAAAATATTATCAAAAGAAATAACCAACGCATATTCATACTTAATTTACGAATATACATCGGTTATTATTGTTTTTGGAATTGTCAAATAAAAATATGCTCAATAGTGTGTATAACAAACTGATCAATATCGGGGAACGCTCGAAAATTTACCATTATTATCTTCCCAAAATATTTTATCTCCTCCATTGATATCACCATCCAAATTAAAATCAGTGGGTAGGTAAAATCTAAATTTGCCGTTATCGTCTTCCCAAAGTCCTTTATCTTCTCCATTGATGTCATAGCCTGCCAAATCGTTATTCGTATCGCCTGCCAACATTCCCCAATACAAATTATTCAACATAATTTGCCCTTCTCCGGTAGCTTTATATGAATTTTGTGTGGTAAAATCCCAAGTCACTATATTCCTATTGACAGCCAGTTTTTGAGGCGACATAATCCCCATATGATTGCGATGCTCGATGATAATATATACGGAATCGGGTGCGGCGGCGAGTTCTTCAAAAAGTGGCTGAAGCAACTGTACACGACCGTCATTGAGCAACCATGCAGCAGTACGACTGACAGTGCTACTCGTCTCAACTTCTGTACGTGCCGAAACCAATACCCAATCAACTATCTGCGGCGGATAATTTGCAAAAGCCTGTGGTACTTGCTCTGTTCCGTAATAATAAAATGGAGGAATATCATAGGGCTGCCCAGCCGTCGTTCTATCTAATAAGGAGTCGATTTGACCGGGCAACAGGTGGTGCACTGTATTGAGGTCGGTACGCATCGTATCGCCTTCAAGATCAAAAGCACCTTGCAAAAAAACACGCAAATCGCTATACACTTCTTTGAGTTGAATGTCAAGGCGTTTTCCGGTACTAGTCAGTCCGTTGGTTGCCGGACAATCGCGTAAATAAGCTGCTTCAAAGTCCATCCAAATATCTTCCAAACTTCGCGTTTTATCTCTTGCTATTTCAGCCGCCAATTGTCGCGTGACGTAATACGTAGAAAATGAAGTTCCGCTATACGATACCTCCTCACCTGTGTGCGAATAGCCTGTCATATTTTCGCCATAGGCTGATACGGTAGCGGCTTCGCCTCCATAATTGGAGTATTGCCAAAGGCTATCCGTGACATCAATAGCAGCTACCGAAATAACGTTATTATAATGAACGAGCGAGTCTGTCCCTTGAAAGTTTGTTTTATAAAATGGTTTGGCATAATACGCCGGATATTGCGGAAAACTATCAATATTGATACCTTCGTTGCCCGTAGCCGTGACGATAAATTGTCCTTTTGCATGAGCCAGTGCAATCGCATCTTCGAGTATGCTCGAAGCCTGACCGGAGTAGCCCGCACTCACATTGATAATATCAGCATCATGGTCAATCGCATGATATAAGGCGCATATAAAATTGAATAATGTACCTCTTCCGTCTTCATCAAATACTTTAAGAGGGACAACTTTCATGTTCATATAGGTATCAGAATTTTCAGCGATAGCTCTCATCCCGAATGTCCCATGTCCGAGAGAATCTACGAAACCATTATTTATTGAGGTTAAAGTGTCTGCGTAGTCATAACCGGAATTCGTGGAAATATTATAACAATCATCCACCGGTGCTGTTTCCGCCAGATAATCTGTGGCGTTCCAGTGTTGGGTGTCTGCACCTGAGTCTAGCAGAAATACAGTAACCGAGTCGGGATAGTTTTGCGTATAATTGCCTTCCCAAGTCCAACCCTGCGAGCTGGGAACGGGACCTATACCCATTACATTATTGAATCCGCCGTCCACTTCACCACCTATCGTCTGTGCTTGCCTTTTGCCATTAATATCCAACAAAGTCTGAAAAGCAATGTCATCATTGGGAAATTCCCACAGATATAATAGTCGATTGCAACTACAACTATCTGCCAAAACCGCAGCATTGGGATAGAGTTGGGTGGTTTCGTAGTTCGTCTTGTCTTGCCAATCGTCAAATTCTATGATGAGTTGCTTGTATTCTACAGGCTCTCCCAATAGGTCGTAGCCCGGCACAATAATATATATTGGTTCAGATATAACTTCCAAATCAGCTACGCGCGTAGAGTCGGTCATGTGGAGGGTGTATTTGCCGACATCGCTGAGTTGAAGGTCATTGATAGTAAGCGTGGCATCTGTGCTGCCAATTAATTCGTCATCATCCTTTTTCCATTGATAGCTGATATTTTGATTGTTATTTCCGGGAAGAGGGGCGGATAAGGTAAGTGTCAACGAAGTATCCGGTTGTACCACATGAGATTGGGCTTCGCCATGATATTGGGGCGAGTAGTAAAAAGCATGACCGGTGCTGTTGGAACTGTAATTGGCAAAGACATCTTCGTGAGAAAATTTATTATTAGTAATGAAAAATTCTACAACATGAGAAAAATCGGGGATGTTTCCGCTTAGTTGATTGTCATTTAGATGCAAATGTATTAAGTTCATGGAGCTAAGTTCGTCGGGGATATCACCTGTGAGTTCATTGTTTTCCAACCAAAGGTATTGCAAGTTATTTATATTACTAATTTCCGATGGAATACTGCCTGTGAATTGGCTATTTTGCAAGAACAAAAACAGGAGATTACTTAAATTTCCAATTTCAGGTGGAATACCACTATTGAATTTATTATTAGATAAAAATAATGACCTCAGACTATTTAGGTTTCCGATTTCCGGTGGGATGGCACCGCTTAATTCATTCGCATTCAATACCAAACGTGTCATAGCATTTAAATTCCCGATTTCAGGCGGAAGACTTCCGCTAAGCCCGTTTCCTCCCAAATGCAAATCTCTCACACGACCATTAGCGTCTAAGGTCACACCATGCCAAGTGTCTATTGGCTGATTGAAGTCCCATTGGCTGCTCCAGTTGGTGCCGTCAGTAGCATTATAGAGGGCTACCAATGCGAGGGAGTCCAAAGTACTGTTTTGGGTGTGTGCAAGTACAGGGCATGTGAGTAGCCAGAGTATAATAAATCGTGTTGTGGTTATACTTTTCATAAGCGGATGTGGTTATTTTATGAATTATTTTAAAAATATTTTTTTAAGTAACGAGCAAATAATAAATTCCGCATTTCGACGAGGTTATTTTGTTCTTAGTTTTCTTCTTGAAAGCGGGAGTTTATCTGGATAAATGACTGTTTTCGAGGAGGAAAATAAGGACAAAAGAAGCCGTCCAAATGCGGGAGTTATTATTTACTCGTTACTTAAAAGGTTGTTATTGTGGTGTTTATGTTAATGCTCTCATTATTTGTAAAAATATTAAACAGTATGAAAATGCGCCGGACTCCATCAAGAGTCCGGCTGCATTTTCTACCAAAGTGTATAAAAGAAACACCCTGCGGTGATAACCACATCACGTTTCCTTTACGTGTGTGAACCACTATTTGGTCAAAATCATTTTCTGAGTCGAGGTGTATTCATCCGCTTGTATCGTGTAATGATACATGCCTGCGGGATAGTTGCTTCCATCAAATGTGACTTGATTGTTGCCTGCATACAGTTGTTCATTATCCAAGATGACGGCAATACGTTTACCACTCATATCAGATACAAACAATGTAACCGGACTGTCCTTCGGCAAATCAAACTCGATAGTTGTTTGTGCAGAGAACGGATTGGGATAATTGCGAATATCCACAATATCGGTTTCAGCAAATTCTTTGTTTAGACCGCCATCGGTTATATTGATGTTGTCAAAAGCTATATCGCTTCTGTAATAACCGCCTGTCATTCCTCTAAAACGAAGTTGGACTACCCGACCTATGAAGGGAGACAGTGAAACCGTAGCAACATTCCAAGCATCACTATGAGAGGTGTTTTGTTGTCCTGTTACAGTAAACAGGGTAAGCCATGTTTCACCATCAAGTGTTCCTTCTATGGTGAATGTTCCCATATCAGCACCATACATGTGATAACTTACGTCAAGTATCGGGTTATTTAGACCTGATACATCAATGCAGGAAGATGTTAGAACCGCCTCTTTGTTGTAGTTACTTGTTGCCTCAGTGTACATATAAAAACTTCCTTCATCAGCACTTGACGGTCCTGTAGACGACGAAGATGTACTACCTGATTTTCTTATCCAGTTAATATCATCATCGGTTTCTTGCGTCCATATACCGAGTCCGTTTTCAAAACCTTCCATGTATGGGAATGTATTCACCGCCATTGTGCAGTCAATGCCGTTGGGAACACTACAAGCCGGAGTTATTGCTTTATAAACTATATTATTGTCTTCGTCAGATTCTAATACGAAATTTTGACCATCAACAAAGAATAAAATATAATATGTTTCATTAGTTAGGTTTTCCGGTATAGTCAACGTTTTGGTAAACGTCTGTGTAGCATTGGGAGCTAATCCCTCCAGTTGATTATAATTTAAATAAGTGTCTTCAAAAATATCAAGTGTCATATCCTCCGAAAGATAGTACAGCATAAAACCACCGGTAGCTGATGCAAAATTACCATCATTTCTTATGATTGAAGTAGCTGTGACTGTACTGCCACAAGCTGGAGAATAGGTATTGAGTGCTGACGAGGTAATCACCAAATCCGGTTGTGGAGTCGCACAAGTCACAGTGATTTGGCGGCTTTCAACGTTATTATTTTCATTGGTTTCACTTATAGCACCAGTGGCATCCGCTTCGTAGAGAATGTAGTAAGTACCCGGTGCCTGTCCGGCCGGAATTGCAACGGGAGTCGATTCCCATCCACTAATAGCTCCTGCTGCCAGACTAACCACAGCATCAGTACCCAATTGTGTATCGTTATTATCCAAAGTATTATCTGTAGAAAGGTAGTAGTGTAAAGTGCTTGCTTCGGCTGTGGCATTGCCCTCATTTTTTACTTTTGCGTAAGCTATTATGCTTTCACCACATTCGACAGTAGAAGTAACGAAAGTTGAAGAAATAGTCAAATCGGAACCACCACAAGTCACTGTAATTGGGCGACTTCCTACATTGTTATTTTCGTTGGTTTCACCTACAACATCAGCAGCATCCGCTTCGTAGAGAATATAGTAGATACCCGGTGCCTGTCCGGCCGGAATTGCAACGGGAGTCGATTCCCATCCACTAATAGCTCCTGCTGCCAGACTAACCACAGCATCAGTACCCAATTGTGTATCATTGTTGTCCAAAGTATTATCTGTAGAAAGATAGTAGTGTAAAGTGCTCGCTCCGGCTGTGGCATTACCCTCGTTGCGAACTTTTGCATAGGCTATCACGCTTCCACCACACTCAACAGTAGAAGTGACGAAAGTTGAAGAAATAGTCAGGTCGGGTGCGCCGCAAGTCACCATTATTTGTTCGGCAGCTACATTATTACCTTCGTTACTTTCTGATACAGTGTTGTTGACGTCTGCACGGAAAAGGATGTAGTATGTTCCGGCTACTGTATTTGCGGGAATGGTTATAGTTGCCGATTCATTGTTGGTAGCTCCCGGTGCCAAAGCTTGTACCCAATCCTGTTGTGAGAGGTAAATATCATTGGCATCCCAAGTTTGATTTGTAGATAAATAATAACGCAAGTGACTACCCGAATTTGCTGCTCCTGCACCATTGTTTCTGACTACGGCAGATGCTGT
>JAHDEO010000113.1 GCA_020628725.1 Saprospiraceae bacterium | reverse complement strand
GAAACAAGTTCAGCAAGACGGTTGACTTTTGGGGTTTTTATTCTGTCTGATTACAACCCGCTTGTTTTACACTCAATTTATTTCAGAATCTCCTGAGCTACAAGCACAATTTCAGGCAGTAGCTTCTGTTTAAATTTGGTTTTCATCGTCCGGGAGATACTGAAACAAGTTCAGTAAGACGTTCTGGTTTTGGGGGGAGTAGTAGGTTAATTTTTGATTAAGAGAAACAAAAAAAATATCCATTTCAGTCACGATTTTAAATTGATTATCATGAAAAATATTCTAATAATACTCCTGCTTTTATTATCGGGAAATATGGTCAATGCCCAACTCATATCAGCCATTAGCTCGGATATTCCAAAATTGGCAATCAAACAAGACGTTCAAATTATAAGTGAACTCACATGGAATATTAATGAGTTGAATGATCGTGAAATACGAATACAATTATTGCAAAAACAACTACAATTTCAAAACATCAGCACACATACCGACAATTTGGGTTATCAATACATTTCGGCTGCCGCGCCGGATTATACTTCCAATATAGAACTTGTCCTTAAAGACAAGCAACTCGTATTCGGAAATTTGACAGACAATGCGACGGAATACGTTATTCTTGCAAGAGACAAACGATATTTTTTAGCAGAAAGAACCGAAAATTATCAACCTGCTCAGGAGTGCGGCACATCCGGTACTATAGATGAAGACACCCAAAAACATGCCGTCAAGTACAAAGATGAAAGCAAATCTGCAACTGTATTACCGGACGATAATTGCAATGTCAGAGTATTGATTCTCTACACCGACGATGTCGCCAATGCCAATACGGATGCTCACCTGACCATCCAGACTGCTATTGCCAGGATGAATACTTCCTTCAACAATTCGCTCGTCAATCACGATGTAGAAATTGCGCTGATAGAAGAAGTTTCATTTGCCGAATTTGATGGAGGGGGCGATGCGTACAGTTTTGGAACGGTCTTAAATTGGATGGAAGACCCCTCAGATGGTGTGTTGGCTTACATCCATGATTTACGTGATTTATACGATGCGGATATGGTACAAATGGTGACGACACAGGTAACAGGTTCGGACGACCAAACTTGGTGTGGTTGGGCATCAGCTATCTTGGCGGATGCATCCGATGCTTTTGCGTTGACGGCATTTGGTTGTCTCAATGGCAGCAATGACCACACACTTTCACACGAATTTGGACATCTATATGGTTGCCGCCACGATAGTTTCGTTGATTCAGGGACAGACCCATTTGCTTTCGCGCATGGCTATGTCAATGTTGGCGAAGGCTGGCGCACCATTATGGCTTATAATGATGCCTGCGAACCCGCTACTTGCGGGCGTATTCCGCACTTCTCCAATCCGGGGGTTGATTGGACAACCGGCTCGCCGACAGGCATCGTAGGTGATAGTGACAACGAAGCAACTATAGATTTTGATTACCCCATTATTGTCAATTTGCAAGATACACCCGTCAATAAAGTTGTTTGGGACTCGGACACCGTAGTAGATGGCGATATTGCCAATATACGCGGCGAAACCACCCTCACTACCGACGTGAATCAACCTTATAATGTGTATAATGGCGGTATGGCTACCTTTATCGCGGGAGACAATATTACGCTACGTCCCGGATTTCGGGCGAGACCGGGTTCGAGCTTTAGGGCTTTTATCGGGACTTGCACAGAGACGCAATGATAGTCCGTAGTTGATAGTCCATAGTCCATAGACAACTTTTTGCAAAGCAAAAAATGACTCGCGTTCGCCTATGGACCATTGACTATGGACTATCAACTATTTCACCAATTTTCCATCCTTGTATTTGTACTCCATCTTCACGTTTCCTTCTTGATCATAATACTTCGCTACGCCATCCATTTTGCCATTTTTATAATTGGATTCTTCTTTGAGTGTTGTGCCATCCTCATAATATTTCACGACTTTTCCTTCCAATTGACCATTTACATAGTTGCTTGACATCACAGGCTTTGCGTTATTGCCGTAAGTCTCACTTGGTCCATGTAATTGGTCATTGGCATAAAACGCTCTTTCTGCTACCCTTGCAAAATTAGGCTTTATAGATACGCCACATTTTCTACCTTCATGATAATTCACGATTTCTTTGACCGTCTGTTTTACATCGTCATGGATAATCCACGCACCATGTTTTTGACCATTGAGTAAAGTGCCTTCTTCCATCACTCTGTCCACACCATTTTTCTTAACTGCTCGTACCAAGCCATCTACACCGGGAATAGGTGTTGTTTCGTAATCGCCGATATTTACAGCAGCCGCCGCAGTCGTTGTATTTGCATTATTCGAACTGCCTGAATCACCGCAGGCAAAAAACAAAAGTAGAGGTAGGATATAGAATAAATTTTTCATAGTAAAACTTGATGTACGGTGGGTTGAAACCCACCGCTTTTGCGAAATTAACGTGTACATCACAAAAGCGCAGTCCCGTATAGCTATCGGGAAACCCTGCGTGTGTGTAGAACACAAAAATAATTCACAATTTTATTTTGGAAAAATATGAATGTTAAAAAATGAACCAGTCTGACATCTGGCAGTGAAAACGGTCTGACGCCTGACCTCTCAAATAATCAAAAATTGTGTTGGACTACACCGCTTCGACGGTCATCGCCTGCTGCTTCAAAATGCCCATTTTTACGATGAATCGTATGCACTCCACCAAAATAAAGCGCAGGTTTTTCCCACCGATTAATATTTTCCCGAATGGGAATAGAAGATAAATTTTCTGCTAAATTGGGTTCAAGATTGAATGTGCCATGCTCCAAGTGCAGACGTGGTGCGTGTACGGCATCATTCACATTTAATTGATGGTCAATGAGATAGTGAAGTGCTTGTAAAATTACGCCCGGAATACGCCCTGCGCCACCGCTACCTGTTACAACTTCCACGTTGCCCTCGTCATTGAGCAGTATCGTAGGCGACATCATCGAAGTCAGTCGTGTATTTTCCTGCCAACTATGAAAACCATTCGGCAGCAAAGCCGCTTCTCCCAACATGTTATTCATCATAATATCCGTGTCGGGAACGATGTAGCCATTACCCTCGCCATTTGAAGTAGTGACAGCGATAGCATTGCCATGTTCATCAGCGATACTAAAATGGGTTGTGCTGCCGCGTTTACCTGTGTCGGCGGCGAGACTCGTGAGCCCATATTCGGCAAGTTCACGCGCCAATTTTTCGGGATTTTTATGTAAATCATTAATGTAGGTATAGGTGTTGTATAAATGCTGAACATGTGCCGCTTCGCGGTAATTATAATTCACATTAATCTGTTCCAATTGCCTCATTCCCAGTGCAATCAATGCGCCACCCATACTTGGTGCGGGAGTTGTCAGAATGGTTTTATTTCGATAATTCAGACGTAGGGGAGGAGTGATATTGACTTGATAATATTCAAAATCTTCACGGGTGAGTTGACCGCCATTCTCTGCATAATCTTCGGCGATTTTCCGTGCAATTTCTCCGCGATAAAAAAGTGCTTGCCCTTCATTTACCAAATTTTCAATAAAATCCGCCAAATGTGGCATGTAGAGATGACTGCCTTCTTCGAGCAATTTGCCGTCTTTGTACCAAATTTTTCGCCCGGTCTCATCTACTTCGAGAATAGCTTTGAGTATCTGAAAATCCAATGCTTGAAAATCGTCGATGTACGCACCATTCTTAGCAATTTCGATAAGTGGTTCGGCAAGAATACGGATAGGAAGTGTACAGTATTTTTCGTGAAGCGCATAGATGCCCGCAAGTGACCCCGGCACGCCCGAAGCCCCTCTTCCAATGTGAAACACCTCATTGGTATTACCCAAATCTACCGTCACAGGATAAAATTCCAATTCCGATTCAGGACGTTTGCGACGAGGTGTTTGACAAAAAAAATCAAAAACTTGTGCTTCACCGAATGCCGTCATTACATTTGCAAAGGCACCGCCACCCACCGAACTCATACAAGTTTCCGTAGCAAACGTTGCGAAAAGTGCTGCTACTGCTGCGTCGAAGGCATTGCCTCCCTCCTCGAAGGCTCGCATGGCTGCCTGTGCAGTTTGGGGATGTCCGGCTGCTATGATTCCTTTTGTTTTCATCGGGGGCAAATATAAATGATGAATGATGAATAATGAACGATGAATATATTTTTTGCATCGTTGACAGGCTAAAAAGTAGTGTTGAGACGTTACTCATTAACTCGTAGGAGCATTAATGACTAATTTCGTCGAATTATTTTATTGCCAAAATACAACATATGAAATACCTGATACTCTGTTTAACCATATTAACAATAAGCTGTCAACAAGCAAAACAAGAAACCATAATTGTGAAACTCCAAAATTACGGATTCAATAGTACGGTGCTACCGGAAGAAATAAACAGGTTTGGCAAAATAATAAAGCGGGATTTTGAATTGGAGGAAAATGAGACATTTGTAGCCAGACCACTTGATATGTCAGCACTGATAGATGGTGTCATGACAGATACTTCTTTCAATTATTACCCAATAAAAATCAAAAAGGGAACGTGCGAGATAAATGACCGCACCTTTCAAGTGGGATTAATAGACGAAAACAGAAATAACTCTTTCGCAGATATAGGAAAGGATAAACTCATATTTCTACCAACTAATACAGATTCAATACATTATGAACCATATACATACAGTGCCTTTACAACACTTGACGAAAAAACTATCGTGCAAATAAACGGCGGCAAATACGATGTAAAAGCCGATAATGCCCAAATTGCACTCACTCAAGTTGATGATACCCTAGACGCTGTTAGGTGTGTATTCAATTCACAAATTCCTGATATACAGGTTATTGATGAATATGGTAACGAAAAAAAATTGAGCGATTATAAAGAAGCCGATAAAAACCTGATTGTCGAATTGTGGTTTATGGGCTGTCGTGGATGCATCAAGGCGTTACCTAAATTAAAGGAAATAGATACAAATAAAAATACCATCGTTAGTCTCAATGTAATTGATAATCAAGCGGAAATTAGTCATTTTAAAAGTAAATACGACATTTCATGGGATATGTTGAAAGCAGATAAATCGGCACTACTTCAATTGGGCAATTTAGGGGCATACCCAAGCGCGATAGTTTATGATAAGCAAGGAAATTTGGTAGACTTTAGAAAGAGATTTTGACTTAGAGAAGAAAAATAAATGCAAGTAACCATATATTGTGTGGATTCGCTCATTCACTCATTGCATTTACTATGAAAGTACTCAAATATATCGGTTTGATTTTCTTGGTTTTATTGGGATATTTACTGTTTTGTCCCGTACCGATTGAACCCACAAAATGGACACCTCCGACCCCGCCTACACTCACGGGTAAGTACGCACAAAACGATAAATTAGCAGCAATCGAACATATTTTTGATGGGAAATGTAATCATTGTGAAGATGTAGCGGTGGATAGTATGGGTACGATTTATGGCGGAACAGATAAAGGCGATATTGTAAAAATGACACCCGATGGCAAGTCGTCTGTTCTGACAAATACAGGTGGGCGACCACTTGGATTACACATTGATAATCACGGAAATGTATTGGTAGCGGATGCGATAAAGGGGTTACTTTCCGTTTCGCAAGATGGTAAAATCACGACACTTTCAACCACGCATGGCGACGTACCGTTTTTATTTACAGATGATTTGGAAACAGATGATGACGGTGTGATTTATTTTTCGGATGCTTCGCATCGCTTTGGTATACACGATTACAAATTGGATTTATTCGAACATCAACCCAATGGACGCTTACTTTCCTACGACCCTAAAACAAAGAAAACCAATCTTTTACTCGATAAATTATACTTCGCAAACGGTATTGCAGTCAGTCATGATAATGATTTTGTATTGGTGAATGAAACAGGAAAATATCGCGTGACACGCTATTGGTTAAAAGGTCCGAAAGCCGGAACTTCGGAGGTATTTATTGATAATTTACCCGGTTTTCCCGATGGAATTTCACGAGGGAATGACGGTGTTTTTTGGCTGACACTCATCTCACCACGCGATGCTAATTTGGACGGCATTATGGATAAACCATTTGTCCGAAAAATAGCCGTCAGACTGCCCGATGCCATGCAACCTGCGCCACAGCGTTACGGCTTCATTCTTGGCTTGGATAAAGACGGCAACATCGTTCATAATCTACAAGACCCTAAAGGTGGTTTTGCGGAAATTGCCAGCGTACAGCAGTTTGGCGATAAATTATATTTTGGTTCACTTGGTGCAGAAGATGCGGTGGGCATGATGCCTATACCGTAACGCGAGCTTCCAGCTCGCAGTCAAAAAAATACGTCGAGCTGGAAGCTCGCGTTACGTATTATTATGAAAGAAATAAAATTTAAAAAAGAAGGACAAATTGCACGAATTACACTTTTTCGTCCTGATAAAATGAACGCGCTCACAGAGCAAATGCTTGTGGAGTGGCGACAGGTTTTAGAAGAATTGAAAGATGACAAAGATTGTCGCGTCATCATCGTCACGGGAGAAGGAAAAGTATGGTCGGCGGGTGTAGATTTGTCTGTTTTTCAGCGAATTAAAGTCGAACCCGGCTTCAATATGCACGAAGACGGCTGCGCGATAATGGATTTGCTCGAAACCATGCCACAAGCTACGATTGCAATGGTCAACGGTTACTGCTTTACAGGTGCCATTGGAATTGATGCTGGCATTTGACCTCGTTGTGTGTGCGGACGAAGCAAAAATCGGCGATACCCACGCCAAGTGGGGCATCCCTCCAAAATGGGGCATGACTCAACGCCTCCAACAAAAAGTCGGTATTATGAAAGCCAAAGAAATGTCTTTTACAGCACAGGCAATTGATGGAAAAACAGCAGAAAAAATCGGCTTGGCGAATCAATCTGTACCGCTTGTAGAGTTGGAGCAAACCACCTTGAATCTCGCCAATCAAATCATCGAAAACAGCGCACAAACCATTGCCGCTATCAAAATCTTGTACCATTACGGCAGTATGCACACGCTGAAAGAAGGGCTTGATTTTGAACACAAATTTGAGGTGAAATTGACGGATAAGCAGGATGTTTTGAAGGATTTCAAAAAGAAAATATAAGGATAGATAAGAGCCTTTAGGTATCGTTCAGAAATAAAGTTGACATTCGCGGGCGGACTCTCCTTCAGGAGTCGGAGGCGCGCGTAGGCAGATGCAAAACTTTCGTTTATCTACACCACTTTCTCATTCAATTTTCTATAAAAATCATTCATCACAAAACTATGCGGAAGCGTCAGCGTAGAAATGAAAATCAAAGCAAGCATCACGCCCGAAATTTTGATAATACCAACATAAGAAAGGTATAATAAAATAGCACTTCCCACAACACTGACCAATGTGTATGGAAAAAGCAATTTGATGAAATTTTCATAAGAAAAATTCAATCGTTTCTTGCGTAAATAATCAAATTCCTCAGTCAATACTCGCGCCGAATGCAGCGTCACAAAATACAATGTAAACGCTATCATAAACGGCAAGGCATAAAAACAAAAATGGATTAGTATGAGTAGATAAAACTCACGCAACAATCGCTCAATATTTATCTGATTCAATTTTAAGATGTGAAGCAATACTGCCACCGTAGTCACTGAACTGACCACTACTAACCAAATAAAAATCTCTGATTCATAGACAATTACAAATTGTGCTACATCAGGAATAGATTTGGACAGTACAATCAATTCATCCAAATTATACAAAATCAAACCGGACATGATAGAGCAACCCCATACGAAGTTAAGCCCCCATTTCAATCCCTTAGAGGATAAATCAAGGTCAGAAAATTGTGATTCCCCAAAATGATATGCCGAAAGCAACAAAAACAGTACAAAACTCAATACAGGAAAATACACCCAACAAAGCGTGTACATCCCCATTAACCCAAAATAAAACGAATAAAAAAGGATAGGTTGCGGTTGGCGTTCTTCCATATAAATAATGTGGTCAATCGCCCCATGCGGTATGCCTACCAGCGCAATTCCAATGAGGCACAAGAGCAACTGTATCGACATATCTACAGCTTGCATACTTGTAAAAATTGGCATTGCCAGAAAGAAACCACAAAAGAATAGAAAACCTATCTTATTCATACCGTTCCGGTAAATTCCAAATCCCAAAAAACAAATTTTAATTCAAGCACACACCATATTTTGGGATTTAAAAAAATCCGGAGCATCGCCTATCGACGACACTCCGGCTGCAAGAATTACTATTATGCAGTAGCACTATTAGCATCGGAAGAAGTCGCAATAGCATACACGACCAATCCGAAACCTATCTTGTTAATGGCATCAGCGATATTGTAGAATAAATCAACATTAGCCGAACTCCAGCCCAAGCCGGTATTCAACCAACCGCCCGGCATACACATGTAGCCAATCGGGTAAATCGCCCAGCCCACCAATACAAACCAAGCCAGCGTACGAATACCTCGCCTGACCGTAGGCGTACTCTTGTCGCTGTTGGCAAGTTGAGCAACTTCGCCAAACCAAGCAGTATAGAGGACATAAATATAACCAATCGTAGAAATCACACCCCACATCACGGAGTGACTCGTGCTACCTCCCGGAGGATTGAATGCCTCGCCGATATAACCGGCAACAAGCATCAATACGGAAGCACCAATTAATTTCCACATTAAGCTCTTCTTGGCACCTGCGACTTTGGTCAAGAGGTAAAACTCGACGCACATCAATGGAACGGTGAGCGTCCAATCAATGTAACGTAAGGCAGTCGGGTTTTCGCCCGTCACCATGTAGTAATCTCGCATGTAGTAGTAGTGTACGGCTGCAATTGCGGTAATCAAGCCGGATACGAGGAGGGACAATTTCCACTTATCGGCTACTCTGCCTCTCTCAAAGAAAAAGAAAACAGAGGCTGCTGCCATAGCCATATAACCTGTGAAAAATGTAAATGCAATAGGGTCATCTTTCGGTATTGCAATAACTTCTAATAATGAAATCATAATTCGAGTAATTTGGTTATTAAAAACTGTGAATAAATTACGAGTACAAACAGTCCAAAAAATATTTTGTTTAACTTTTTGCTTCTAAAAGATAAACAAAAATGAAGTTTGATTTGCCAAATATTATTGCGAATTTTCGTTTTTTCGTTTTTTAATTTTTTTAAATAATTGAAAATTAGATTGTTATGAGAGTGTTAAATTTTTTTATGCTTTTAAAATTTTCAGTAAAAAATGAATGATATTTTTTTTGAAAAAAATCTTATAACAATCATTTTGTTACGAATTAAATATCAAATTTGTATCAGAAAAATAGTGCGTATTTGATAAGCTAATCAGAATCGGCAATAGTTAGTAAAACGAAAATTTTGCATCATTCAAAATTCACTCATTCACCCATTCAAAATTAATAATGCAGGTAGGTATCACAGGAGGAATAGGCAGCGGCAAATCAACCGTCTGCAAAATATTTGAAGTTTTGGACATTCCGGTATATTATGCCGATGACCGCGCCAAGTGGCTGATGAATAATGATACGAATCTAATCGAAGGCATAAAATCTGTCTTTGGAAATGAAGCATATCACCCCGATGGCACGCTCAATCGCCCTTTTATCGCGAATATTGTGTTTAATGATAAATCAAAACTTGCAGAACTCAATGCCCTCGTACATCCCGCCGTGTTTCAAGATGGTGTATCGTGGAATGAAGCAAATGCCAGCGCACCCTACACCCTCAAAGAAGCCGCCATTCTATTTGAAAGTGGTTCGTATCTCACTGTAGATAAGGTGATTACGGTATTCGCTCCAAAAGAAATTCGCATCAAGCGCGTACTCATGCGCGACGATACGACCCGCGAAGCCATCGAAGCCCGAATGGACAAACAGATGCCCGAAGAAGAAAAAATCGAACGCTCAGATTTTGTCATTTATAATGATGATGAACATTCATTGATTGAACAAGTGTTAGATATTCATCGTAAGATTTTGGAATTAAAATAACTGCCTTTTCAACCTCAACCCCAACCCTTCTCCAATCTTGGAGAAGGGGGGCTACATTTATTTTTTGCTACACAAAAATAAATGCACTCCCCTCTCCTTTATAAGGAGAGGGGTTGGGGGTGAGGTTTGTGTAGGCAATCACGAATCATAATTGTGAAAAAGAAAAAACAAACTTTCCTTTGGCAAATCAGACACGCAGAAAGCAACGTGGTTTCTTACCTATTCGGTACGATGCACGTTAGAGATAAACGAGCCTTCGGAGCATTGTCTGTCGTGGAAGAGAAAATAACAGAGTGCGATGCTTTCGCTGCTGAATTTAACTTTGAAGAAGCACAAACTTTTCAAATGGAAGAGCAAGTGCAGGATGTTGAAAATCAAGGCTTAAGTAATATTTTCAAGCCCAAAAAATACAAAAGGATTGCCGAATTTCTGAAAAAACAAACGGGCATGGACATCGCTTTTTTTGAGCATCAAAAACCGTTTATTATTTACCAATTAATCACAGAAACACTCTTTCAAAAGGATATGCCATTTGCCTTAGACCGTTATTTATACGAACACGCAAAGTCGCAAGGCAAGCTACTAACAGGCGTGGAAACATTTGCCGAGCAAATGGCAATCATGGAAAAAATTACCCTCGAACAACAAGCCAAAATCTTGTATCAGACCGTCAAAGATTTCAAAAATTATCGCAAGCAACTCAAAAAACTTACTCGCCTTTACCAAGAAGGTAATCTTCAACAACTCAACAAATCTGCCCGAAAGGGAATGGGTAGCCTCCGTAAATTATTGGTCGATGACCGTAATTACATCATGGCAGACCGTATCGCCGAAATGACTGCCAGACAATCCACTTTCATTGCTATCGGAGCAGGACATTTAGGCGGAAAAAGTGGTGTGCTACGCATATTAAAATTAAAAAATATGAAGGTGAAACCAATCAAAGTGACCTAAAGTTTCATTTTTCAATCTAACATTCTATATTTGTGCAAGAAGCATATTAGAACTGCACTCCGGAGTCGTTTCCTGACTCCACAATCCATTCACAAAGAACTGCTTGCCCCTCACTCGGAAATGTGATTTCCCAAAATCACATATTCGGCAGATTATACCATTATGAAAATTGCTCTAAACTTAGTATTGAGTTTGGCTTGTGTATGTATTGTCCTATCCAAAATTCAGGCTCAATGCGATTTTACGGCTTCGCCCCAAGCATTATGCAATCCTTTGACGATTGACTTTGAGGTGATTATGCCGGTCGGTGGAGGGTGGTTATGGCAGTTTGGCGATGGAGGAGCTTCCAATGGAAGTTCCCCGACACACACCTATGCTACCGGAGGCACTTATACCGTTACCTTGCTACAAGGAGGCGTTGTTTGCAGTTCTCAAATGATTGTGGTAGATGCCCCCGCTACGCCGACTTTCAATGTTTCGTCAACTACCGTTTGTGGTTATGAAGATATAGAGTTTAGCATTCCCAATCCTAATCCTTCTGTTCAATACCTCTGGGATTTTGGCGATGGAAATACGGATACCAGTTACACCCTTGTCCACGCTTTTGCTTCGCAAGCTACCACGCAAACATATACAGTTACTTTGTCGGAAAATGGTATTATATGCGGCGAACCGATAACGATTACCGTTTTGGATGCACCTGACCCGACCATCAGTTCTCCCGGTAGTTTTGTAGAATGTAGCGGTACGGAAACTGCCACCATAACTGTTGAAAATCAATCCGTTACTGATGCTTCAAACACAAGTTATACTATAGATTGGGGGGATGGCTCGCCTACCGAAAACCCAAGCTCAGGCTGGACAGAACTTACGCATACTTACACGAGCGAAGGCTTTTTTGATATTAGTGTTACGGCTACCGGACCGTTTACTTGTCCGTCTGCTACGGTGGTTTATCCTTTTTTCAATGGGAGTAATCCGGGAGGTGGTATTACAAGTCCGGGGGGTACGACGGGCTTGTGTATATCCGATACCCTGACTTTTTTTATTAGTGGAACAGACGACAATCCCGTAGGAACTATTTATGAAGTATATGAAAACGGCGAACTAATTATGACTTTTGACCATCCGCCGCCGCAGTCATTTACGCATGTGTTTGATGAATCTTCTTGCGGAGAAACATTATTCATCCCTCCAATTACGCATGAAGATTCATATGGTATCTCATTGGCAGTCAGCAATTCATGTGGAAGCACAGGTAGTGTAGTCGGACCAATTACTATTTCGGGTGCGCCGACGGCAGGTTTTGTATTTGATACTTTGGTCGCCTTTTGTACGGGCGTGACGATTCCCTTTGAAAATACTTCGGTAGCTCCTAATGTAGATTCGCCTCTGGGCTGTTCCGGTGGAGAACCCGTCGAAGATGTTACGTGGGCGGTGACGCCGACGACAGGCTGGGCAGGCGACCTCAATCAAGAAGATGTTGAAATTACATTTATAGACCAAGGGGAATACAACGTAACGGTATCGCTGACCAATTGCGGCGCTACCGAAATATACTCAACAACCATTACGATATACGAACCACCTGTCGCAAATATAAATATTCCGGATAATGTATTGTGTGAAAATGAAACACTGACTATGCAGAATATTTCTTCCGAAAACAGTACTGATTTTGAATGGGAAATATTACCGGATACAGGTTGGGTGTTTTTAGATACAACAAATATTAACTCTGAAAATCCACTTATTCAATTTGATTTGCCGGGTACATACGATATTGTACTAACCGCTTCAAATGGTTGTACATCAGATACTTGGCAAGGTGCTATCCAAGTCATCAATACAGTGGTTGATGCGGGAATGGGAGAGGTATACTGTGCTTCTGATGCAGCGGCAATCCCCTCGCAACCTGCGCCTACTGGCGGTACGTGGTCGGGCACGGGAGTTACCAATCCCAACACCGGACTATTCGACCCAAGTGTTTCGGGTGTTGGTAACTTCATTCTAACGTATACCTATACCAGTCCATTGACGGGCTGTACAGTTGCCGATACGATACATGTTGGAGTAGACCCTTTACCGGAAATTAACGCAGGAGATGACCTCGTTTTTTGTGCCAATGAAGCGGCACAATTATTCCCTGATGCTACGCCGGAAGGTGGGATTTGGTCGGGAGCTATCGTAGCAGATAGTGTATTCGATATTAGTGCGGCGGGCATTTATCCGGTCACATACACCTACACAAGCGAAGGTGGTTGTTCGGATTCCGATGAATTAATTGTCACCATCGAAAGTCCGCCCTTTGTGAGCGCGGGTAACGACCGTGTGCTTTGTATAGAGGAATCGGATTTTTCATTAATCGGTGCGCCCGAAGGCGGTACTTGGTTTGGCGTAGGTATTGATACGGCAGGTATTTTTAATACAGAATTTTCAGGTATTTATAATGCTTATTATGGTATAGGAGAGGGGACTTGTTACAATCAGGATTCAGCTACTATTATCGTCATTGATGTACGCCCCACAACACCTGAATTATTCCTTTGTGTAGATGATATAGATGTTGATCTAAATCAATATATCGACATCCAGCCGGATGATTTACTCCAGCCGCTAAGTGTAAATACGGGCGTTTGGTCAGGAGAAAGCGTCACGCCCGAAGGCATTTTTAATCCGCCGAATGTGATTGCGACGACGACTTTTGAAATGAATTATGCCTACGTACAAACAAGTGGGATGTCCTGCGATGAAACATTAATAGTCACGGTGAATCCCTTGCCTAGTGCTGCATTCCAACCCATTGAAGATGATTGTGTGGATGTTGATCTGAATTTTCTTGGAGCCTCTTCGGGTGCCAATCAATTTGAATGGGATATGGACAACGGCGACACCATTTATCTTGAAAATTTTAATTATTCATACAATGAACCGGGTAATTATACCATAACACTAACCGCCACCAATTCTGCCACAGGTTGCTCGGATGTTTACACCCAAAACCTCATCATAAATGATGTGCTACAAGCCGATTTTGACCTCATACCCGATGGCACATGTTCGCCCGTAACCGTCGATTTTAATAATCTAAGTTTTGGTGATGAACTTACGTATTCATGGAATTTTGATAATGGTCAAACTAGCAGCACCGTCAATCCGCCTGCGATGACTTACGAGCCGCTTTTGACGGAGGCAACGTATAATGTTATTCTTGCTATTGAAAATAATTGTGGAACATCCACACACGTCGAGCAATTTACGGTACAGCCTGTACCACTCGCTCAATTTACAGCCCCCGACCCGATATGCGATGGCGATGAGGTCACCTTTAATAATTTCAGCTATGGCGATCCCGATACTTACCAATGGTTTATTGATGGCGTTTTCTTTTCCGATGAATTTGAACCCACGCAAACATTATTTTTACAAAATGATGTACCAACGGATTACACCATTACGCTCGTGACTACAAACGAATGTGGTACAGATACTTATGAAGAAATAATTACCGTTTTTGATTCCGAAATAACGGGCGTATTCACAGTAGATGATGCCGCTCCCTGCGAATTACAAGCCATTCAATTCAACTCCCTTGACCCGCCCAATGCCAATTTTATTTGGGATTTTGGCGACGGCAATTTCTCTACAAATCCCAATCCTACACACACGTATATAAGCGCGGGTAATTACACGGTTACGCTTTTAGTTGACCATCTTTGCGGCGGTATCGTGGAGAGCGAAGTGGATGTTTCGGTATCGGGTTTACCTGAAATTAGCTTTGCTCATCCTGAATCCATCTGCGAAGGAATTGAGTTTGTATTTGAAAATGCAACTTCAGATGCCGTCAATTCTGATTGGAGTTTTGGTGACGGTTCTTCATCCAATTTCACCTCACCAACACACACTTATGATGCCCCCGGTATCTATGATATTATGTTGATTTCGACCAGTGGTTCAGGTTTTTGTGTGGATTCAATGGCGAGTACTATCGAAATTTTTGAAGCCCCCGAACCCGAACTCGAAGCCACCGATTTGACTTGCTATGAAGGGGCAAATGGAAGCATCAACACAACCATTATCGGTGGTGCCGAACCTTACACTTATAATTGGGATAACAACTCAGATGTTCCCAATCCCGTGAACCTTGATGCGGGTATATACGTGCTTACGGTTACGACTGCGGAGGGCTGCGAGGCTTTGATTTCGGCTGAATTGAATCAACCGCCACCGCTTGTCCTCGAATTGGACGGGACAGATTCGTTGGATTGCTACGGAAGCACGGCAGGTGTGATTGATTTGACGATTAGTGGTGGAGCGCAAGACTACGTTTTCGAGTGGAATACGGGCAGCAATGAAGAAGATTTAGACAGCTTGGGCGTAGATGCTTACTCCGTGACTGTTACGGATATGAATGGTTGTGAAATCACTGATAGTCATTTGATTGTAGGTCCACTCAATCCGTTTTTCTACGAAATAGAAACGTCGATTGTCAGTTGCTATGGTGGTGAAAATGGTCATGCAATTTTAGAGGCATTTGGCGGTACATCACCTTATACCTACATATGGAATACGGGTGTAAATGGTGCATTGCTCGACAGCGTTTCTGCCGGAAATTATGCCTTTAATATCATAGATGCGAATGATTGTGAAATTGTGGATACGGTGCATATTGCTCAGAATCCACCAATTTCGGTAGTTGATTCTATATTGGAAGTGACTTGCTATAATTATTCGGATGGCGCGATTCAGATTGATTCGATATTGGGTGGGGTAGAGCCTTATTTGGCGAGTTTGTCACCTGATTTTTCGGGACCTGATATGGATTGGCTATTTACGGAAGATGGGCGATTATTTGAAAATTTGCCGGGAGGTGATTACACCGTTTACGTCCAAGATTCGGAGGGATGTTTGGAAACCTATGATTATACGCTCTTCAATCCCTTTGAAGTGACTGTAGATTTGCCGGATGAAATCGCCATCATTCTCGGCGATAGTGTTGAGTTGAATCCGTTTTTACAATTACCTAATCTCACGTATAATTGGTTTCCTGCCTACGCTTTGAATTGTACGGATTGTGCCAATCCCATTGCCAATCCCACAGAAAATACTACTTACACCCTTACAGTCATGAATGAAAATGGCTGTACAGCATCCGATGATGTTAAGGTCATTATTGATGATGAATTCAATATTTTCATCCCTAACGTCTTCAGTCCAAATGATGATGGCGCGAATGATATTTTTATGATTTTTGGAGATGTATGGGTGCAAAATGTACGACGACTGAGCATCTACGATCGTTGGGGTGAGTTGATACATGAAAAAGAAAATTTCCTCACCAATGATCCTGATTATGGTTGGGACGGCACACAACGCGGCAAAAAAATGAATCCGGCTGTCTTTGTCTATTATGCCGAAATTGAATTTAGAGAAACGGGCGTAATACGAGTTTATACGGGAACAGTGACACTAATGAGGTAACACCCCTTACGTAGCGGAAACTTTAGTTGCCGCGTAAAATACTTATCATATCAGCAGGCATTAAAAATGCCTGCTGATACTATTACTGATTTTGAACAAATACAAATATAACGCATTTTCACGCGGCAACTAAAGTTTCCGCTACGTGGGGATTTATCATTTAGGCACTCGTGAAGAGATACCATTATTCAAAAACCAAATGGATTTATCTGCACCATTGACATCGCCATCCATATTGAAATCAGGGGAACTGTAATAATCGAAATTACCGTTATCTTGCTCCCAAAGAATTTTATCCGAACCCAATATATCGTAGCTCGGTAAATCACTTTGGTCGGCATCTCCTGCGAACATCACCCACTCACCTGTTGCTAATTGTTTTTGACCCGAACCCGTACCATTTCCATCATAACTCTCTGATAATGTAAAATTGTATGTCAGTGTATTGTCCACAATATCAATAGCTTGTGGCGTCATGACACCGACATGATTACGATGTTCTACGACGATGTATGTGGTAGTTGTTCCGCCGGGCAATGTAAACGTTTCAGGTATTTCTACTGTACCGTCTTTGAGTAAAAGGGCGGCAGTTATACCGATTTCTGTATTTTTCTGAATATCCGTTCTGAATGAAACCAATACCCAATCAACGGCTTCGGCAGAATAGTCGGCGTCTGTCCAGTCGATACCTTCCGTGCCTTCGTAGTTCCACGG
>JAHDEO010000112.1:6624-17228 GCA_020628725.1 Saprospiraceae bacterium | reverse complement strand
CTCATTTTCAACTATAAATATTTAATCCCTTCGGGATAACTATAATCGTAAATATTCTGAACCAATAAATGGTCAATTCCGAAATTAATTTGTAATCAGCGACTTTTTCTTAATTTTGATTTACATTTTAATTTGTCACTATGTCACCACAACTATTAGCATGGAAAGAAACAGGCGAATACATCACTTATGGTCCTTTTCAACATAAATTATTCGTCAAACAAATAGGAAATCCTAATGCTGCTCCGCAGAAAACTTTATTGCTATTGCATGGTTTTCCTGAATCATCATATTCTTATCATGCCATAGTAGATGGAATGTTGGAAGTGTTTGACAGAATAATTTTGTTTGACATGATAGGCTATGGATGGAGTGACAAACCCGTAGAAAATTACTCCTACTCGCTACTCGAACAAGCAGAAACCGCCTTCCATGTTTGGAAACACTTCGGCGTAAAAGGCGGTCATTTACTCGGACACGACATGGGAGATAGTGTCGCCACAGAAATCCTCACCCGACATGAAAGCGGCTTGATGCCCACATGGTTTTCCGAAGGTCTGCAAAGCGTAACTTTTACTAATGGCGGTATGGTCTTGGATCTAGCCAAACTACGAATTACTCAAAAAATACTCCTTTCCCGATATAATTTTTTATTACGAAATATCATCACATTCGGCATATTCAACCACCAAGTACAAAGCGCACACGGCAATAAAAATTTATCCCAAGAAGAAATCCAAACACTTTGGCAATCCAATCTGTTGCAAGAAGGACATCGAAAAACCTACCTGACTATCAAGTATCTGAATGACCGTAAGCAGTTTGAAAAAACACGTTGGCTACCTGCCTTATCGCAGACCAAGCTGCCCGTTCATCTCTGTTGGGGTGATGAAGATGCAGTGGCGAGGGTCGCTATTGCACATCATTTGAAAGCGCATGTTTGCAAAGATGCCAAATTGACGATTATGAAAGGTTTGGGACATTTTGGTCAAATGGGAAATCCTGAGAAATGGGTGGAATGTGTGCGGGCATTTTATGAAACCACACTATAGTTATACATGAATAAAATAAAAAATATTTTTCATCAAAAATAGACCAAGTATATATGGGACTTGATATTTCAGTTATCATAAAAGGAAACATGAAATACGAGGATGAAAGCTGTAGTACTAATCGTTTCTTATTTGTATTGAGCAGAGGGTTTTGCAGGTTTCATCAGAATTCAAACAACACAGAAAAACCAATAATCATAAGTTTAGAAAAAGCACTTGAAATGGAGCTTTCATTCCTAATAGATGTTGAATACGACAATGGAGTGTCGAATGAAAATTTCTTAGCAATGTTAGTAGGAAACGAAATTGATGAATCTCAAAATAAGGAACCATCAGGATTTCAGAAAATAGACCCATTCTTACAACAATTAGTAAAATTGAATGAGCAGTTTGAATTGAAGAAAAATTATGAAGAAAAAGTTGATTACGATAGGCAGCGGTGGGTTAATTACTTTGGCAAGGCATTCCAAGATGATATTACATCGCTGATAAAATTTTTGATAAAAGCAAAGGAAAGTGGTGTTAAAGAATTCTCTTTTGACATCAGTTAAAAAGAGATAGCATACGAATTAATAGTTCACGAATATACGAATCACGACATATGAATAAAGAATTCGACATTATCATTTGGGGCGCATCCGGTTTTACGGGCAGATTAGTTGCTGAATATCTATTCAAAAAATACGGCGCAAACAGTACCATAAAATGGGCAATGGGCGGAAGAAACCAATCCAAGCTCGAACAAGTCAGAGCTGAAGTCGCCGACGAATCAGTCCCTTTAGTCATCGCCGATAGCAACGACGAAGCCAGCCTCAATGAAATGGTGCAACGCACCAAAGTCATCTGCACCACCGTAGGACCTTATGCTAAATACGGCTCAAAACTGGTAGCCACCTGCGTAGCTCACCAAACCGACTACTGCGACCTCACGGGTGAAGTTCAATGGATGCGCCGTATGATAGACCAACACCACGAAGCCGCCGTAGCCAACGGCACTAAAATTGTTCATACTTGCGGTTTTGATTCCATTCCTTCGGATATGGGTGTGTATTTTATGCAAAAAGAAGCCAAAGCAAAAACAGGACAACCCGCCAAACAAATCAAAATGCGAGTTGGTGGAGCTAAGGGCGGTATCAGTGGTGGTACGTATGCCTCGTTGAGCAATGTATTGGTCGAAGCGCAGAAAGACAAAAGCATCTATGAAACCTTACTCAACCCTTACGGCTTAAATCCCAAAGGCGAAGACAAGGGACCCGACGAACGTGACCTGCAACGCGTCGTCTATGATAAGACGGCTAATAGCTGGATATTTCCGTTCATCATGGCGGGCATCAATACCAAAGTAGTACGGAGAAGCAATGCACTTGCGGGTTATCCCTACGGCAAAGATTTCAGGTATGACGAAGCAATGATGGGCGGCAAGGGGATTTCAGGTAGATTTAAAGCTATAGCCGCTACCTTACCATTGGGTTTACTCATGTCAGCCAAGCCTGGTTCATTTCTCAAGAAAATGATAGACAAACGCTTGCCCGAACCGGGCGAAGGACCAAACAAAGCTGCCAGAGAAGCAGGTTTTTACAACCTTAAATTCTTTACAATACTACAAGATGATTCGGTTGTCGTTGGTAAAGTGACGGGCGATATGGATCCCGGTTATGGCTCTACCTCCAAAATGCTGGCAGAAAGTGCGATTTGTTTGGCAAAGGATAGTCTTCCTGATATCGGTGGTTTGTTGACACCTTCCGTAGCAATGGGCGATGCACTCTTACAACGACTTCAAGACAATGCAGGACTGACATTCTCGTTTTCTCAAGAATCAAATTGAATCAAAATGATACATGAAACTGCGGTTGTAGATGAAGGTGCAAGTATTGGCAAAGGTACCAAAGTCTGGCATTTCAGCCATTTGATGCCACGCTGTGTATTGGGCGAAAATTGCAATATCGGACAAAACGTATTTATCGCCAATGATGTCAAATTAGGCAATAACGTTAAAGTACAAAACAACGTCTCCATCTACACAGGCGTGATATGCGAAGACGATGTTTTTCTTGGTCCTTCAATGGTTTTCACCAATGTGATGAATCCACGAAGTGCCGTTAATCGTAAGTCTGAATATCGCACGACACACGTAGGTAAGGGCGCGACCATAGGCGCGAACGCAACTATCGTTTGCGGTAATAATATAGGCGAATATGCCTTCATTGGTGCGGGCGCAGTCGTGACAAAAGAGGTTCCTGCATATGCATTATTAGTCGGCAATCCGGCACATCAAATCGGTTGGATGAGCGCACATGGCAGCCGTCTGCATTTTGATGAAAATAATGAAGCGATTTGTGAAGAAAGTGGAGCGCGTTACGAGTTACGAGATGCAGGTTACGGGTTACGGGTTGTGCGAGTTGCGGGTTAACGAGTTGCGAGTTGCGAGTTTTTTCATATGGAAATGCCTGATTTTTCTTTGAAAAATCAGGCATTTGTCATTAACTCGTAACCCGTAACTCGTAACCCGCTACCCCATTCTATTAATCGTATCCAAAACCGCATCTACGCGAAGCAATTCAGGTGCGAAGTCGAAAAGTACCTTATAATGACAGGCTTCGTCTTCGACAAGTGTTTCTTGGAGAAGAATGAGGGCAGCTTGACGCTGACCGGATTGGTAGAGACAAGCTACTTTGCAATAGCGCAACATGACGGAACATTCATTATACATTTCTGCCTCATCCAATGCTTCGATAGCGGAGTCGTAATCCTTCATTGCCATATGGAAAGTCGCCAAACGAATCCAATGTTGGCATTCATCGGGAGCCATATCACAGGCATCTTGGAAGAATAGATACGCGGTGTCGTAATTTTCAATTTGGTAGTGCGTTTCTGCCAGTGCAATTAAGTAAAGTGCGTTTTTGCTGTCCAACCGGAAAGCAGCTTCGTAGGCAGTTTTGGCACTTGTCCAATTTTTTCGTTTAAATAAGCATTCGCCTACGCGATAATAACCTTCATCAAAATCAGGTTGAAGGTGAATAGCATCGGAATAATACGATTCTGCATCCACATAATTTTCCAAATGCTCAAAACACTGTCCGATGCGTGTATACAGGAGCGCGTCCGGCTCGGCATACTTACAGGCTTCTTCCAGACATTCGATAGCTTTTTCGTACAATTCCAATTCCATCAGGGCACCTGCTCGCTCGTAGTAAGCTTCCTTGAATTTTTCATCAATTACATAAGCATACTCAAAGCTATCAGCAGCTTTTTCGTAATCGCCTAAGCGGAAAAGTGCATGACCGAGATTGTACCACACTGTCGGCGTATAAGGAGCTTCATCAATCAACTTCATGTGCAGGTCCGCACTTTCCTGAAAGTGCTCGGTCAATTCTACCACAAACCAAATGCGGGAAAGGGCTTCTGCATGATTCGGCTGCACTACGAGCGCATTTTTCAATGATTGAAAAGCTCTGTCATAGCTATACGATGCTTCATAAACCGTAGCTTGCGCCACGTAAATATCAGCGTATTGTTCTTCTGTTGCCACAAATTGTGCCCGTTCAAGTGCCGCAAGTGCTTTACCCTCATGTCCGAGTGTAGCAAGTATTTCAGCCTTGAGGATAAAAATTTGTGCATTGGAAGCATCAAGGTACTCGGCAGTTTGAAGATGTTCGAGGGCTTCCTCTTCCATCTCTAAAGCATTGAGTAAAACAGCCTTCTTGATGTGAAATTCGGCAGCGTAGCCGTAATGGGCGAGTGCGTAATTGACCGCATTGAGCGCGTCTTTCGCCAGATCTTGTTGTTGGTAATATTCGATGATGGCATCGAAATCTTCCGCATCCAAAAAACGGACGTGACCGGATTGTACCATTGTTTCGTAATCCTCAATCAAACATCGGATAGGATCACGTTCTTCATGAGCGTACTGGGACATAATCTTAACCTTTGGTTCTTGTTAAAAAAACAGAAACTTTACTCACATTAAACCGTATAATGCTTTGTGACTATGATCTAAATTATTTTTGATTCATTCTATTTAGCTAAAATTGTTTTTAGCATCAAAGTCACTAGTACAAAGTCTTCATCATACAAAATTGTCTTGAGCGTGCTTCATAAAAATTGACAATTAATCATGATGAATATTTGTAGTCGTCTAATCTTTTCTAAAACTGTCTGAAAGGCTTAAGTAGAGTATTCAGATGAGTAAAGCCTTCAAACAACGATTTCATATTATGTGAGTTTTTTCTGTTGAGTGCTTGTATGAGTATAAAAATAAAAAGATTTTTCACAAGATGTGACAAATCTCATTTTTTTACGTGACATTCATTTTGTGACATCATTTTTTTAAATGTTTATATGAAAAAACAGATACGGAAACACATTTTTTAGTTCACAGAAAACGTTATAGCTTTGTCCTTTAACAAAACGTGCTTCGCCCCATACATTCCCCCTTTCCCCAAATTTGTTAACAAACTTTTGGGTTCAATCTATTTATCCACATTTACATTGTTTAATATTTGCATGTTAAATGAATCAAAAACAGCTAATGAAAACTATTATTTCGAACTTTTCACTCCTTGCCATATTTAATTTTTCCTTAATTGCGCAACAAAAAACCTATTTTCAACAAACCGTCAATTACAATATAAATGTGACATTAAACGACGTAGATCACACCCTCTCAGGCGCAATAAATATCGAGTACACCAACAATTCCCCCGACGAATTGGACTTTATTTATTTCCATCTTTGGCCCAACGCTTATAAGAATACCGAGACGGCTTTTGCCCGTCAGAAGCTCGAAGATGGTAACACACGCTTCTATTTTGCCGACGAAAAAGACAGGGGAGAAATCCGTGACCTTGATTTTAGCGTAGATGGCAAAACAACGACTTGGGAATATGACCAACAAAACGTCGATATTGCGATAGTTCGTTTGCCCAAACCCATCAAAAGTGGCGAAACTATCGTCATCGAAACGCCTTTTACCCTCCAAATTCCAAAGTCATTTTCCCGTTTCGGACACGTTGGGCAGTCGTATCAAATGACACAATGGTATCCCAAACCGGCAGTTTATGATGCTGAAGGTTGGCATCCGATGCCTTATCTCGATCAGGGGGAATTTTATTCCGAATTTGGCGATTTCGATGTCACAATTACGCTACCTTCCAATTACGTAGTAGGCGCAACGGGCGAGCTGCAAACAGCCAGCGAAGTGGCGTTTTTGAATCAAAAAGCACAACAAGGCGCGAGTATGAATTTTGATGATGTGGACGAAAAAGCCAAATTTCCCGAATCGGATGTGACGACAAAAACGATTAATTATACTGCAAAAAATGTCCATGATTTTGCTTGGTTTGCGGATAAACGATTTCATGTTTTGAAGAGTGGTGTGACACTGGCATCAGGCAAAAAAGTCGATACTTGGGCGATGTTTACCGACCTCGAAGCGAATTTATGGAAAGATGCGACGACCTATCTTGACCGTTCGGTAGAGTTTTACTCAGAAAAAGTAGGCGAATATCCTTGGTCACACGCTACAGCGGTGCAAAGTGCATTGAGCGCAGGTGCCGGTATGGAGTATCCTATGATTACGGTTATTGGGCAGTCGGGGAATGCGCGTGCGCTGGATATTGTGATTACGCATGAGGTCGGGCACAATTGGTTTTATGGTATTCTTGCGACCAATGAGCGCGATTATCCGTGGATGGATGAGGGTATGAATTCGTATTACGAGCAGCGATATGCTGTCAAATATTATCCCGAAGAGAATAGTTTGGGCGATATGTTGCCGGATTTTATGTCGAATTTATTGGATGCAGAGGATGTTGAATTGGGCTATGCAGGCTATCTCCTACAAGCCCGCAGACATCAGGAACAACCCATTCATTGTCATTCGGCAGAATTATTAAGTATTAATTATGGACTGAGTGGCTACACTCGTCCGGCAGATGTATTGTGGTATTTGGCGAATTATCTGGGTGAAGATAATTTTGATAAAATCATGCAAAATTATTACGCCAAATGGAGTTTCAGACATCCACAACCTGACGATTTTAGAAAGGTATTTGAAGGTGCAGTCAATAAAGATTTATCATGGTTTTTTGATGATGTGTTGAAAACGACCAAGCAAATCGACTACGCCCTCACCAACACAAAAGGCAAAATAGCGACCATCGAAAATAAGGGCGAGATTGCTGCGCCTTATTCTATCTCATTGATTAAGAACGGCGAAATCGTAAAAACGATGTGGTATAAGGGTTTCGAGGGTAAAAAAGATGTAAGCCTGACGGTAGACGATTACGATGCAGCGGTCATAGACGCGATCAAAGTCATACCCGATGTCAATCGCAGAAATAACGGTCAAAAACGCGCGCCACAACTCAAATTTCTCGGCGGTATTGAAAATGATAATAAACGCACGCTCTACTACGCGCCGCTTATCGGCGGTAATGCTTACGATGGATTTATGGTCGGTTTGGGCATGTATAATGTAGTGATTCCGGCGAAAAATTTTGAATTGGCACTTGCGCCGATCTTTGCTACAGGCTCAGGCGAATTGACGGGTACGGCTGGTGCAAATTATTTTATTTATCCGAAAAAAGGAGCATTTGCAAGTATGCGCTTGGGCTTGGGGGCGCGGAGTTTCCACTACAACGAATATCGCGGCGACGACCCAACTATCGACTACAAAGAACGCTATACACGCATCGCACCGAGCATGAATTTTGAATTCAGAAAGAAGAATCCACGCAGTCCCATTTCACAAAATATCGGTATCAAATATGTCCGTGTTTTACAAGAAAATGCGACCTTCTTCCGCGATACACTGCCTGACTCGCCCATCGAATATACAGGCAATGAACTCAGTAATTGGGGGGTGATACAAGCATCATACAGCTATACCAACAGCAATACCATCACGCCATTTGGCTTAACGGCAAGCATGGAATTTCTACCCGATGGTCTTGACCCCGATAATCCATTTGACCGTGACAATACCTACGCCAAGCTCGCGCTCGAAGGTACGTATAGCTACATGTATCAATCGGGCAAAGGAATGGATTTTCGCCTATTTGCAGGTACTTTTCTGTATAATGCCAATCGTGACTTTGGTGCATTTACGTTCAATATGACCACGCAAGGTTTTCAGGATAATAATTTTGATGATTATTATTTTGGCAGATTGGAGACGGATGGGATTTGGTCGCAGCAGGTTCAACCGCTTGATGGGGCATTTAAAACGCCATTACTCAATTCAAGTTATGGCACGAGTAATGCCTTCCTTGTTGCATTGAATTTTAAGACGGATTTGCCGATTAATTTACCTTTGAATTTGCCGCTAAAACCCTATTTTGACATCGGTTTTTTGCAAAACACCGCACCTTCGGTAGATGAAAATGTTTATTTGATGTATAGCGGTGGTTTGGCTTTAGAATTTGGTGATGGTGTGGCAGGAATTTATTTTCCGTTTGTGAGTAATGAGCAATTGAATAATGCCTTGAAATCACGCGGTAGCTACTTTAATCGGGTTGGTTTTACGGTGAATTTGAATGCTTTAAATCCTTTTGAGTTGGTGCGGGGGCTTTCTTTTTAGAGCCTTGAATATAGTGAATTGGAGCGTGTTTGTTTTTTCATGAAAAACAAACACGCTTTTTCTTTTCTGTTTGCTTATTGTCCTAAAATTTTATCAATCACTTTGCCGATAGATTCGACAGTTTCATACATGGCATTATCCAAATTGTCGTATTGGTCGATAGGAACACCGCTGATAGGTAATCCCATTAATTTCTCAAAAGCAGTTCCATTCAAATTGAAAGATGAAACGCGAATTGGAATTACCTTTTTAGTGTTGATAGCTTCTTCGACTGACATAGCGATTTCCATCGTTTCCTTTCTATATAAATTTTTACTAATCAATATCAATACAAGCAAGGACTCATCGAAAGTATTTTGAAGAACTTCTTTTTTATTCTCCCCTAGCTCAATATCAGTTTGAATATCAAATAGTTCTATATTTTTACGTCTGATGTGACTAAATAAGTGATTCGTTATTTCTTCGGCATATTCTGTATCTCTTTTGTGATAAACAAGTAAGGTTTTGATGGGTTTTTCTATCTTGACGGTCTGTTCGTCAGATTTTTCCTCGTCAGATTTTTCATTGCCTGCACCTCGTTGTTCGATATCTTTTAGAACATAATCAATCAAAATGCCCTGATTGGTATAGGTAGTCTTTCCCGACGAATCCGGTATATTACCGCCTGCATGATGTATTGCCACCACATTCCAATTGATATCAAAAACGGGAGAACCGCTTGAACCGGGCTTCGTACTTACGGTATACTGAAGCTTGTCCTTAAACACTTTGCACCCTTCGCTAAAGGCAATTTGTTGTGCTTCACCACTCGGATGTTGAATGATAATTAATGCATCGTCAAGTTGTGGGGGAATTGAGTTGATAGTCAAAACACCCCATTCGCTGAGGGGCTTTTGTGCATTGTCTTTGATTTTGATTCTTGAATAATCCAAGTCTTTGGAGGTAATGAAATCTTTGTGGTCAAGATTATAAAATACAGACGGTGTATTATCTCCATCAAAACCAAATTCGATACGTGTAAATTGAGCTATGGAGGCAGATGGGATATTGTGATTGTTGGTTAGCAAATACCCACCTTCTATCAAAAAGCCTGTTCCAACATATCTATCAGGCATATGCACTTTGCAGACACTTTTTGCTTTTTTAGCACCTTTGGTCAGCCAACTGATGCTCTGCAAACCATTTCGTCCGATGACTTTTTCAAGCCCTTCAGTATCCGCAGCGTTGATAGGAGGCTTACTCACTATCTGGTCATCGGAGAAAGTTGTTTGTTTTAATAAAGGGAGAAGCGATAATAATGAATAGTTAATTGAATTGCGCTCGGTATTCGCATCGGAGTTACTGATAATACCGGCTAATTCTTTGCCCTTTAAGGTTTTAAGACGATTTTTTAAGGTCAAAATAGTGGCATTGTGTTCTGTATTCATGGCGAGCAATATTTCTATTGCTTGCTCGGTTTTTGCATTACCAATTAAATCCTGTGCTTTTTGAATGTCTTGTGGCATAGAAGGTGTTTTTCCTGAAAAAAATATTTGAGAAACAAAAATAAATAAACCGTATGAATTTACGGTTATTTAAGACAGATAATGGAAAAAGTTTATTGATTGAGAGCATGTAGCACGGTCTGTAGACCGTGATTTATTTTTTGCTACGCAAAAAATAGCTGCGGTCTACAGACCACACTACTTTTATAATCGTAAAAAAATCTACCTCAAACCGAACTTTTCCCTCATTTTTAACGATTTTTGAAGTATAATAATTCCCTTTAAATCATACTTCAAATGGAAAAAGATACACCATACAATTGCCCCATCTGCGGGCGCGAACTCGGCGAGGAAAACATCTCCAAGCACCACCTCACGCCCAAATCTGTAGGCGGTACGCATGGCGAGACGATTATGGTGCATAATATTTGCCATCAAAAAATCCATTCGTTATTTACAGAAAAAGAATTGAAACGCGAATACAACACC
>JAHDEO010000112.1:520-6524 GCA_020628725.1 Saprospiraceae bacterium | reverse complement strand
TCAAAAAATCCATTCGTTATTTACAGAAAAAGAATTGAAACGCGAATACAACACCCTCGAAAAACTCCTCGCGCATGAGGATATGCAAAAGTTTGTGAAGTGGGTCGCCAAAAAACATCCTTCATTTTATCAATCCAATCGCGTGACTAATCGAAAAAAATCTAAACGATGAAATTCAACTGCGACGACCAAATTATCTTAGAAAATGAACGCACCAAATTAGAGCCGCTTGATTGGCAACATTTCGATGCTTTGCGTTCTGTTGCTTTAAAATATCCTGATTTGCCGCGTTACTCTCCGTCCAATTATGCAACCGAAAAAGGCTTGCGCGATTATTTTCAAAAAGCATTTGCCCAAAGAAAAGAAAAGGTCAGATACGCTTTCGCAATATACGATAAGGCAGTGAACGAGTATGTAGGCAGCACCAGTTTCGGTAACATATCCAATACAAATAAACGAGTTGAAATCGGCTGGACATGGATTTCCAAAGACCGCCAAAGAACGGGTTTGAATCGCCACAATAAATTTCTAATGCTTCGTTATGCCTTTGAAACCCTGCAATTTGAACGGGTAGAGCTCAAAACCGATGATCGCAATCAACAATCCAAACAAGCGATGGAAGGTATCGGCGCAAAATATGAAGGTACGCTACGAAGTCATACCATTATGTCCGATGGATACCGACGAGATACGGTGTATTACAGCATTTTGAAATCCGAATGGGAAGGGATTAAAAACACGATTTTTACGAATATAAACTCTGTATAAATGTCAAAAACAGACCAACGTAAACAACTCGAAAAACGCCCATTTACCTATAAAATCGGCAAGGATAATAAGCTGCTGATTTATCGAGACAATAAACAAATTAAAATAATTCGTGGGAAAACCGCCGAAGATTTTATAATTTTAAGCAAACAAGCAGATACACAAACCATTCAATTAAAACTCGCCAAATTGACGGGACATTACAAACACGGCAATGAACGGTAAATAGATGTCAGAAGTCAGACCGCGTTGCTGTCAGAGGTCAGAGAGGAATGATGTATAGAAATTTATGAATTTTCTATACATCTCACAAATTATCGTCTGACTTCTGACAATGAAATGTTCTGATATCTGACTTCTCAAATCGCTCATTCAAAAATCGTAATTATGGTTGCCACACTACAAAAGGATTTCAACGAAATAGAAACCTCTCGCGAACAGCTTTTCAAAGACCTTGAACAGTACAGCGAAGACCAACTCAATTTTAAGCCTTCTGCCGATGAATGGTCTATTCTTGAAGTGATGAATCACTTGATGATGGCGGAAGGTGGTTCGGCATTGTATGTGCAAAAGAAATTGACGAATGGCTTGGCAGAAGTGCCTGAAATAGATGCTGAGGCAGGTGACCGTTTTCAACAACTCACGGATTATATGCAAGGCGATAATGCCGCACCTGCTCCGCCGATGGTTACGCCTACATTTGAGCGTACGACACTTGCGGCTACGCGTGAAGGTTGGGACAAAATTCGTCGTGATACTGCGGAGCAATTAGAGCGATTTGCCGAAGACGACCTCAATAAAGCCACCTACAAACATCTGCTCGTCGGGCGCATGACTATCGGGCAAATGTTAGGTTTTTTCCGCCTGCATTTTAACCGGCATCTGAATCAGATTGAACGAATTAAGGCTGCAATGTAGAACATGAGAGATGCCAGAAATCAGACCGCTTCGCTGTCAGAAGACAGATGATGTGGGGTTTCCTCTGTTTGTAGGTAAGCAAAAAAAGAACGTTGAAAAACAATCAAAGACAAGACACCAAGCGTGATAGCTAAATCCGCGAGATTGAGAATAGGTCGAAAAAGTTCTACATAGCGTCCGCCCATCCATTGTGGCAGATAGCCATGATACACAGGAAAATACAACATATCCACTACGCTACCATGCAAAAATTTCGCATAACCGCCCGATTCAGGCAAAAAAGTCGCTACGTCATGAAAACTCCCAGAAAACAACAAACCGTAAAACGCACTATCAATAATATTTCCTATTGCCCCCGCAATAATCATTGACAAAGCCACAATCAAACCCTTGTGTGCTTGCTCGCGTATGAGTCGCAGCAAAAACCAAGTCAATAAACCCACCGCAAAAATGCGAAAAAGACTTAACAGCAACTTCCCGTAATTGCCCCCAAGTACCAACCCGAAAGCCATTCCTTTATTTTCGGTAAAGTGCAGATGAAACCAATCGAAAATCTCAATGGTTTGTCCCATGTACATATTCAACTTGACCCAAACTTTCAAAGACTGGTCAAGCAACAACACAGAAAAGATAACAAATATGGCTAAAGTCAGTCGTTTCATACGTACTTCATTCGTTGTACTTCGTTCGTTGTACCTCATTTGCATAACATAGAACAAAGTACAACGAACTACGAACACCCTACAAAACGAAAAAAGGACATCAACTGTTGTACACAATTGATGTCCCATCGGATGAATTTTGTTAATTAAAAAATAATTTCGTGTGGTAAGGGAGGGAAACTCTACTTGCGACCCATTTTCGCTTGTATGCTCAATGTCGCATGAGGCACAGCGCGCAAACGCTCCTTGCTGATGAGTTTGCCCGTTTCGCGGCACACACCGTATACTTTGTTTTCAATACGAATCAAAGCATTTTGCAAGTGCTTAATCAACTTGCCCTGGCGTGCAGCCATTTGAGTGATACGTTCTACTTCGGCAGAAACATTACCGTCGTCTAAGCCTTTGAGTTTGGCGTCATCGCCATCTGCTCTTTCTGCCAATTGATTCTTGTAGAAAGTCAACTCATCTTCGGCTTTTTGTAATTTGTCAGTGATGAGAACTTTAAATTCCTCCAACTCCGCATCACTATAACGCGTACGTTCGGTTGTAGTCATAAATTCTTGTCTTATGGTCAAAAAATAATAGGGAGTATAATCATTGTTTTATTGCTTGCTCCTCTACATGTCCAAACGGTAAGACGGTGGACGGTAAACGGTGGATGTCGAAATCTTCCTTAACTTATCGTTCTCACGAACGAAAAAACATTTAAATAAATTGAAGCATGACTATAGCGTTTACTGTTAAACGTTTACCAAAAATCAAGTTGTTGGCAACTTGAAAATTCCAAAAAACAAACTCCAAATTCCAATTAGAATACGTCTGATTTAGTATGAATTGGTATTTGGATTTTGGGATTTGGAATTTACTCAAGTTGGTGGTTTATCCGCAACTTGAGTTATATATTCTTGGAAATTTTCGCAAATATATTAACTTTTACATCAACTCAAAACTTTTTGTTTGTTTATGCCAAATAATAATGTGAATAATGAATGTGAGTTAATGTTAATAATTTAATTTGCATTGAGACGCCAAATATCGTTTGTGCGTCACATCTTAAATCAAAAATAAAGTCTGTTTGTTGAGAAAAATGGTTGTATGATGTATTTTTTTGACATTTCTCTGACGTTTAAAGCGTTTTAATATATTGTAAATTAACAATTTAAAAGTTATAAATATTTTTAATTAAAAATAAGAAAAACCATGATGCAATGGAGTCACTGGGAATGGGATACTTGGTTTCGAGATACCGATGTTGTTATTATAGGATGTGGAATAGTGGGGCTGAGTGCCGCTATTTTCCTCAAAACACATGTTAATAACTTACGCGTTATTCTCCTCGAAAACGGTACATTACCAAGCGGAGCCAGTACTCGCAATGCGGGATTTGCCTGTTTTGGTTCTGTTACGGAATTGCTGGACGACTTGGCACAAAGCTCCGAAAATGAAGTGTTCGATTTGGTCGAAAAACGCTGGCGCGGACTCCAACGCCTACGCACCCTCGCAGGTGACACCGCACTTAATTACGAAACTCATGGCTCGTATGAAATGTTCAAACCTGATGAAAACGTCACTTTTGACGAATGTATGGCGCGGATGGAGTTTTTGAATAAAAAAATAGCACCCATCACAGGCGAACAGCAAACTTTCTCTTTGACTGACGAACAAATCTCACGCTTTGGCTTTGCAGGTATCTCGCATCTCATTTTGAATCGTAGCGAAGGGCAATTACATACCGGACGAATGATGCAAACACTCATCCAACTCGCTCGTGAAAAGGGCGTCCAAATCCTCAATGGTATTAACGTCGAAACCCTCGAAGATAGTTCCAACGGCGTCATTATTCATACCAAAAACGGTTGGGAAATCAAGGCACAAAAAGCTCTTGCTGCTACTAATGGCTTCACGCGCCGCCTTTTGCCCGACCTCAAAGTCACGCCCGCCCGCAATCAAGTTTTAATTACCAAACCCATCGAAAATCTGCCGATAAAGGGTTGTTTTCACTACGATAAAGGTTATGTTTACTTTCGTAATGTCGGCAATCGCATCTTACTCGGCGGCGGACGTAACCGTCACCGCGAACAAGAAACTACCGACACATTCGGTATCACCCAAAACATTCAAAACTACCTCAAAAAAATGCTGCACGACCACATTCTCCCCAATCAAAATGTAGAAATTGAACGTTGGTGGAGCGGCATTTTGGGTATCGGCGAACGCAAGTCGCCTATTGTACGAAAGGTGTCTGAAAATGTGGCGGTGGCTGCTCGGCTCGGTGGCATGGGCGTTGCTATCGGGACATTGACGGGGGAAGAAGGAGCGAAGTTGCTACTATAAAAAATGAATTCACAAATTGAATGGCAAATTTAAAAACATATCTTATCCTCATCGGCATCTTCCTGATTTCGGTCTTGGTGCGTTTGCCACATCTTGATCGTCCGCTATCCAAACATCACGAATTTTGCACAGCTATCGTCCTCATTCCCCTGCAAAATTGGGCGGAAAACGGTGCAGCCACCTATCATTACAGTCCAAGTATCACCTTCGAAGGCACTGCCAATCACAACATCGAAAACCTCACGGCTTACCCCGTTGAAGCGGATGGTCGATATTACTATCTTTCACATCCGCCTTTTGCTTATCTGTTGCCGTATTTTTGTTTTCAGATTTTTGGGATTTATCCCACACCACTCGCTTTGCAGATGTTTAATTTGTTATTTCATTTGTTGTCGTGTTTGTTGATTTATGAGATTGTGAGGATGCTCACCTCGCGCCCCCAGCCCCTAAAGGGGAGTCCACGCGCAAGGCAGGGGAAGTGGGCAGACTCCCCTTTAGGGGCTGGGGGTGTGGGCGGCTTGACAGCCTTCCTCATCTACCTATTCGCCCCTGCGACGTTGTGGTTTCATGGCAATGTTTATATGTCCGACATGTTCATCTCCAATCTCCTGATTTTAGGAATTTGGTTGGTCTTGAAAACATTTCAGAGGGTAGAAAACCCGGTGATGTCTGACACTTCAAAAGTGTCCGACATCTTGTACATAGCATCCGTCGGCATTATCATTTTTCTAATGATTTACACCGAATGGATAGGTAATTTTTTCGCCTTCGGCGTGTTCGTATTAGCATTAATAAAAGCATTTTCAAAAAAAGAAAAAATACCGATGTCCGACACTTCAAAAGTACCTGACATCTCACACGGACGGCGTCTATACTGGCTTGCCATTGCAAGCACATGTGTATTGGGTGTGGTTGCAGGATTGGGGTTGATATTTTGCCAATATAGTAGCATCGCAGGCTTTGAAACTTATTGGGCTTATTTTTCACATCGCTTTGGGGCACGTAGCGGAGCTCAATTTTCTGACGATGGTATTTTTTATTTTTTATGGAAATATGGAAAAATGACGCTGCGAATTGCAAAGCATTACGCGACGGGTTTTCTGCCGATGATTTTATTGGGGCTGGCTTTGTGGGGAGTTTTATTTTTCCACACAAAAAAAATATTTAGCTCGAAAAATACAACTACCAATTTTTTTTGGTGGATAGCCGGATTTCCGATTTTAATGCATCATTTGGTGTTTGTAGAATTTACAGTGATGCATGATTTTTCGGTATTAAAAGGTGGGATTTTATTGGCTGTGGGGATTGGGCTTTTGGTGGAT
>JAHDEO010000112.1:0-510 GCA_020628725.1 Saprospiraceae bacterium | reverse complement strand
GGGTTTAAACCCTGTGCTTTTGCGATAGTGGTGACTATTCTTTGTATCGCTCAATACTACTACATCAATCGCCCCGGCGAAATCAGCCAGAACGGAGACCGCTACGACAACATGCAAATATTAGGTGAAAGTATCAGCGATAATGCTGCTCCGGACGAAGTTATTTTTCTGAATGGTTACAAGCCTGACCCACAAGTGATGTATTACGCTCGTCGAAATATGCTGCGTGCAAGAGATACTTCGGAGGTCAAAACCATATTAAAAAAGAGAGGTGCAGAACGCGGTGTGTTATTCACCATTGAGAATTATCAAATAAAAAACATTGAAAAAATAAAAACGAATCACGAGTCAACGAATTAACGAATCACTAAACCAGCTTTTTCTCCAATAAAATTCTATGCTCTGATATATTTTCGCGTTGCTCTACGTCTGTGATTTGGAAATTATTTCCAATCGCAAAGAGTAGCATGTTTTGAAATTTATTGTGCGTTTTCATGCGTAGCGTGTGAT
>JAHDEO010000655.1 GCA_020628725.1 Saprospiraceae bacterium | reverse complement strand
TTGATTTTCAAAACATAAGGAGTTTGAAAGAGATTAGGGACGAACTTATTCATTTAAAATCTAACAAAGATAAACATGACAATCAGTACAGAGAGGTATTTAATGAGTTACTAAACATTGATTGTGAACCTTTAATTCAAAGTGTAAAAAGATATATGAATTACTATAAGCCTAAATTTATAACAGAGCCATTATAGTAACCAATGGACGTGGTATACACGCACATATGGACTAAACAACCTGCATGGCGTGTACTTATTGCCCTCAAAAAAACCTCACTCCCTTCAAAACACTCACCCCAAGCACCAATCCCAAAACCCAAATCACCAAAGCCACCAAACAAACCCACTCATTCCGAATCACCTGCCGAAAGGACAAAAATTCCTGTTGAAAATCCGGGAAATCCGCCCAATATTGCCGACTGATAGCCGAGCGTTTGTCGGATGAACTACTGATTGTATTGCTCACCAGTTTGATTTGCAAATTATTCATCGTTTGTGCGAGGTCGTAGCGGTAGGTTTCTGCCTGTTCGTCGAAGTGTCGGTAGGCGGCATAATCCGTTCCCGAAAAAGCCATAGACAGATTTTTAATGGCGATATACGGATTGATGAACGCCGTCCAACGGATGATATTTTGTTGTTGTTCGTAGCGAGACATCAATTCGGCTTTGTGTCGGCGGAACACTTCGGTACTCAATTGCTCCCCTTCGCGCATCACGAAACCACCGTAATTGAAAGGCAGGTCTTTGGTCGTTTCCACCTTGTGGGCGGTCAATAATGAATCTTTTAAGGATTTGAAATACGGGTCGTCGGGGTCGTGACTGTCGCCGATTTGCGAGAGTTCGTGTTCTACTGCGGCATCAAATTCGACTTTCGATACGGAGGGATACATCGTCTCGCCCGCCACTTGCGATATTTTCGGCAATATCAAAGTAAACAACAACCAACAACCGATTAACTGCACTATCGCCCCCCGCGAAGTTTGGCTATATGCCGAAATCAACACCGCAAATACCGACACGATAAACAGATACATCAAATAAGCGACAAAAAGCCCCGCGAAATTCAACAACAAACCGGAGGCTTCAAAGGCATGCGGCATCAACATCAACAAAACCAAAGACAATAAAAACGCAGGCAACAAAACAATCAAAGATAAATAAAACAAACCCAGCGATTTACCCAAAATAATCTCCGACCAACTCACGCCTTGCGACAAGACGACCCGCAAAATCCCTTCCTCGCGTTCACCTGCAATGAGATTGAATCCCCAGAAAAAAATCAGCAAAGGCACCAACAATTGCAAGACCAAACCCACCGATATATCCCCAAAACGTATCAGGCTGTTCGACAAACTCGCCTCCGAAAAATTAACGGTATTTTGCCGATGCGCTTCCAAAAAAACGGCATTGCCCACGTAGCTATCCATACCCACATCAAAGAAACTCAGCGGATATTTTTGCCGAAAAGCAAAATGCCCGTAATGCGCCATACGATGCGGATGTTTGTCGGGATTATTGACCCAACTTTCGCGGGCTTCGTGGCTGTAATCTTCGTTGATGTGGTGGCGTTGTTGTGCATTCAAAAAGGCAGTCGCCATAGCAAATAACAACAAGCCGGTCAATATCCCAATCATCCATTTTGTCCCCGAATTTTGCAAACGCGACTTCAGGGTGTGTATGGATAATAAATGTATTTGTTGTAATCTCATATACGTAACGGCGACTTCAGTCGCCAGTTTTCAGGACATAGCGACTAAAGGTCGCCTGTACATTAAAAATCGGGGATTCGTCCGACATTGAATATCGGACGAATTTATCCCCTCAAAAAACATAAATACACATTTACATGAAAAAATCTTCGTAAAACGATTTTGCAAATCGTCACGTTAGGAACAAGCATACGCGGAACGATTTACAAAATCGTTTTACGTTAAAAATCAGATTATTTAACTTTTCATAAATTCCAAATAAAGCGTCTCCAACTCCCCGGCACTCACATCTTCACTACGAATTTCCTTCACCAATTCCCCTTTTTTCAAAATACCAATGCGATGACAGACCTCACGCACCCGAAAAATATCATGCGAAGCCATGAGAATCGTCGCACCTTCGGCAGCTAATTTTTTGAGCAATTCGGATAGTTCGTTGCTCGCAAGTGGGTCGAGTCCACTAGCGGGTTCGTCGAGTAGATAGACTTTGGCTTTTTTGGCGTAGGGAATGGCGATGCCTACTTTTTGGCGCATCCCTTTCGAGTAATCGGCGACCTTTTTGTGGTGCGCCTCGCTTTGCAGTCCGCAGGTATTAAGGAAGTCTTGCAATTCGGCAGTCGAGTATTTCAACCCTGCCAAGCGACAGAAGTAATCCAAGTTTTCTATGCCCGATAAATAGGGGTACAAATTCACATTTTCGGGAATGTAGCCGATGAATTGACGGGCTTCGCGAGCATTGCGATTAACATCCACCTGATGCACATTGACCGTACCCGAATCAGGCTTCAAAAAACCCAATAACATATTGATAGTCGTGGATTTACCCGCGCCATTTGCGCCCAATAAGCCCAAAATTTCGCCTTCCTTCACTTCCAAAGTGAGGTTTTGGACGGCGGTATTTCCTTTGAATGATTTATTGACTTTCGTGAGTTCTATCATTGGATTTTTTGATTAATGCAATTGTGTTGCAAATGTAAAAAGTTTTAATTATTTTTGCAACAAAGTTGCATTAAAAAATCGCTTATGGTCTTCAAAACAG
>JAHDEO010000654.1 GCA_020628725.1 Saprospiraceae bacterium | reverse complement strand
CTTCCGTGACACTCGTTCACAAGGGTAACATCATGAAATTTACCGAAGGTAAATTTAAAGAATGGGGTTACGAATTGGCGAAGCGTGAATTTGGCGGTCAAGACCTTGACGGCGGTCCGTGGCAAACTATTAAGCACGATGGTGGCGAATTGATTATCAAAGACGTTATCGCAGATGCTTTCTTACAGCAAATTTTGACTCGTCCACGCGAGTATTCAGTTATCGCTACGCTTAACTTGAATGGTGACTACGTATCTGATGCACTTGCGGCTACAGTAGGTGGTATCGGTATCGCTCCCGGTGCAAATATCAATTACCAAACAGGTATCGCACTCTTTGAAGCGACACACGGTACTGCACCAAAATATACCGGACAAGATAAAGTAAATCCAAGTTCAGTGATACTTTCGGGTGTGATGATGTTGGATTACATGGGCTGGAAAGAAGCCGGAAAACTTATCGTTGATGGTATCGAAGGTGCTATCGGCAAGAAGCGTGTTACTTACGATTTCGAACGCTTGATGGATGGCGCAACCAAATTGAAGTGTTCGGAATTCGGAGATGAAATTATCGCTAATATGGCGTAAAACGGTAGATGGTGGACTCCGATAGTTATCGGAGACGGTAGACGGTTACAGACGCAGGTAATACGCGAGTGTTTTTATATTTTTTTATTTAAACGTCTATATAGTAAACACACCATTTCCCAATAAGAAGTTTATACCGAAAACAATACAGAGCGGGTCCTCAGCCGAAAGGTTGGGGACTTTTTTGTTTCGGTAGATGGTGGACGGCTTACGATAGACGGGTGCAGATGCGGGGTAGTACGTCATCTTTTTTTACTGGTTTTTGTTGCTTTTGTGAATTAAAAAGGCTTAATTTACGTTACTCTTAATCCTTAATCTACTTTATTCAATACCAATGTTATGGGTTCTACAGGAATACAATTGCAGAAAAATATAGATGCAGCAGGTGTACTTAGCGGACTTTTAATTTTATACAGAAGTCTGAAAAGGTACTTTAACAATACTGTTGTACATATACTTTTTGCCATAGCAGGACCTTTCATTTATGTATTTTTACTGACTCTAAAGAATTTGCACAAAAAGTATTTAGGCGAAATCATTATTGACAGCGACAACTATGTATCCTACCGAAATTTGTATGATAAGCTGTCTCAATCCATTCAAGATATGGATATTGATGATGTTTCTCCATCAGATATAAATAAAATTCCTTTCTATTTGCGATATGTTGCCAAACAATATATCCGCACATATGCCGTCATTTCAGATACTCACAAGCAACTAAAAAATGCCCTAAAAAGTATAGATGACGATGCGCCAAAGAGTGATTTTTTCACTTTACGCACAGAAGCAGAACTATGGGAATCCAGAAATAAAGCCTATGACTACCTCGCCTAACCATGTTTGACAAGCCATATGAATTCAAATACCTAAACTCACAAAAAGCATACGGCGAACTATTTGAAAAGAAACATTTACTCTCCTTTCGCAGCCACACCAATCACCGCTACATAGTAGAGGTAGAAGAATATCCATACGATTTTTATGGTATAAAATATTACCTCAAAGCCAATGCAAATTCTGATGACCGCTATCGTATGCTCACTGGTTTGAACCAAGCTACACGAGTCATCAGAACGTGTATTGACGTGATGCTGTATTTCATTAATGAAAAAAATCCCTTGGCAAGCTTTGTTTTCATCGGAGCGCAATTACAATCAGAGGACAATTACAACAACACCAAAAGATTTAGAGTTTACACTCGTATCATGGAAAACTTTTTTAATCCCCTCAAATTCTCACATTTTTTCATAGAAAAAAGCAGCATCTATATTATTTTAAATAAATCGAAGTTGAAAGATGATTCAGAAGTGCTTCAAAAAGTGGAGAAAATAGCGGTTGAATATTATGACATAGAAGGAAAAAATGAAGAAGAATAATCAAACCTGCAAAAACCAACTCACTGTCAAATAAACTTAAACAACTTCACCAACATACGCGCCCCCGTCAATAAATTCTGCCCTTTACTCAAAGTCTCCTTTGTATAAATCACACGAATCGGTACCTCGCTGTAGGTAGCATTGAAGATACGGATATTGCGAATAAATTCTACACAAAACTCGAAGCCGTTGAAATGCAGGCGGCATTTTCGCGCAAAATCTGCGGTGAATGCCTTCATACCTGATTGGCTGTCTGTCACCAAAAGTCCGGTGAGGATGAAGGTAATCACATTCGCAATCATATTGTATAGGATGCGAAGGGGAGGAATTTGATTTTCGCGGTTCATAAAGCGGCTGCCGATGACGACATCCACATTTTTATCTTCCAATTGATTGACCAATCGCTCAATATCTTCGGGAAATTGCTGGTGGTCGGCATCTATCGTTACGATGATTTTTGCGCCGTCGGCAATCGCAGATTCGATGCCCGTCTGTGTAGCTGCGCCCGGTCCGAGGTTAATTAGGTGGTTGATTACCTTTACATTATAAGACTCCGCTACCTTCACAGTATCATCCAAACTACCATCATTGATCACAATAATATTCCGATAGCCCAATTCTTGTGACTTCGCAATGACCTTCCCAATACGAGAAGCCTCATTTTTCGCCGGAATAATTATGTATACGTGGTCGAACAATGGTTTAATTTTGAATTTTGAATTTTGAATGAATGAATTTTGAATGTTTCTAACGCATTAATTATTCATTCATTCAAAATTCAAAAT
>JAHDEO010000111.1 GCA_020628725.1 Saprospiraceae bacterium | reverse complement strand
TAATAGAGTTAGTCAGTGCTTACTCAAGAAATTCCATAAGATTACTCACTAACTCTTACACAAATTTGGCAAAAGTTGTCATGGTTCAATTGCTTGATGGTTCGATTGTTATTACGGTTTTTTGCTTTGCAAAAAATCATTTCAACCATGAAACAATACAACAATGAAACAGGGTAGTGGCTCCGCCACATTGGGATCGTTTAAAAAATAATCTCTTCGAAATGTCGATATTATTTTTAAACGATACTAAACACTTTTCCGTATTTTTACCCCCATGAAAATCAAAGGACACATCGTTGATATCCCCAACCGACGCACATTCAAGGGCGAAATCACCGTTGAAAACGGCAAAATCCAATCTATCGCCGAAACCGACGAAGCCCCCAACCACTACATCTTACCCGGCTTCGTGGATGCTCATATTCACATCGAAAGTTCCATGCTCGTACCGTCCGAATTTGCGCGAATCGCGGTCACACATGGTACAGTAGCAACAGTTTCCGATCCACACGAAATCGCCAATGTACTCGGTGTAGAAGGCGTCCGCTTCATGGTCGAAAATGGCAAACAAACGCCTTTGAAATTCAACTTCGGCGCACCCTCTTGTGTACCCGCGACGACCTTTGAAACAGCAGGCGCAGTTGTCACGCCCGAAGATATTGACGAGCTACTCGCCGACCCTGACATCCGCTATCTCGCCGAAATGATGAACTACCCCGGCGTTATTTTCGACGATGAAATGGTACACAAAAAAATCCAAATCGCCCACCGCCACAACAAGCCCATCGACGGTCATGCCCCGGGTTTACGTGGCGAGCAAGCCAAAAAATATATCTCCGCGGGCATCAGCACTGACCATGAATGTTTCACTTACGAAGAAGCCCTTGAAAAACTCCAACTCGGCATGAAAATCATCATTCGAGAGGGGAGTGCTGCGAAGAATTTTGATGCCTTGATTGACTTGATGCCCGACCACTATGAGCGCATGATGTTTTGCTCCGACGACAAACATCCCGACGACCTCATCATCGGACATATCAACCAACTCGCCGCTCGTGCAGTCGCGCATGGCGTGGATGTATATAAGGTCTTACAAGCCGCTTGTATCAACCCGATTCATCATTATAATCTCGACGTTGGTTATTTGAGAGAAGGCGATGCAGCGGATTTTATTGTTGTAAATGATTTGAAAAATTTTGATGTACAACAAACGTATATTAATGGTGAATTAGTAGCTGAAAATGGGAAATCACATGTAGAACCTGTTGCTTTTTCTGTGTTAAATAATTTTAATACGAATAAAAAACATCCGCGTGATTTTGCACTCGCGTCCGTATCTCCTGCTTTGGAGGGGGGCAGGGAGGAGGAATCCAAAACCATCCGCGTCATAGAAGCCCTCGACGGTGAATTAATTACCAATCAAATCGAAGCACCTGCCACCGCCGAAAATGGCGAGCTAATATCGAATCCTACAAATGACATTCTCAAAATCGCTATGGTCAATCGCTACAAAAATGCGCCCGTAGCAGTGGCGTTTATCAAAGGATTTGGAATGAAGGAAGGAGCGATAGCTTCATGTGTCGGGCATGATTCGCACAACATTATTGCAGTCGGTGTGGATGATGAATCGCTGTGCAAAGCAATCAATTTGATTATTGAGAATAAAGGTGGTATTTCGGCAGTCGGTAGTGCGGAGGAACGAGTTTTACCTTTACCTGTAGCCGGTATTATGTCTGACAAAGATGCTCACACCGTTGGTCATGCATATGGAGAAATCGACCAATTTGCCAAACAACTCGGCAGCACATTACATGCCCCGTTTATGACCTTATCATTCATGGGTTTATTGGTGATTCCTGCTTTGAAATTGAGTGATTTAGGATTGTTTGATGGAGCTAAATTTGAATTTGTGGATTTGGCGGTGTGAAGTTTGTTTTAAATTTTCGACTTCAACTTTCCACACGATAGTTTTTCCTTACTTTTGCGCCAATTAAAATTTATATAGAAAATGGACAAACTGACTTTCGATTATACACATGCCCTACCTTTTATCGACGAAACAGCATTAGAAAACATCCAATCCGAAATCGCTACTGCCGCCGCCACACTCGAAGCCAAAACAGGCGCAGGCAACGATTTTTTGGGCTGGATGAACCTACCGAATGATTACGACAAAACAGAATTTGAACGCATACAAGCCGCCGCCAAACGCATACAGCAGCAGTCGGAAGTCTTGATTGTCATTGGAATAGGCGGTTCTTATTTAGGAGCGAAAGCAGCGATTGAATTTTTGACACACAGTTTTTATAATAATTTGCCTGCGGCGAAACGCAATACACCCGAAATCTATTTCGCAGGGACCAATATCTCTGGCACTTACCTTACTCATTTGATGGAATTGATTGGCGATAGAGATTTCTCCATCAATATGATTTCCAAATCGGGTACGACTACCGAGCCTGCCATCGCATTTCGCATTCTCAAACAAAAACTAATCGAAAAATACGGTGCAGACGAAGCCCGCACACGCATATACGCGACCACAGATAAAGAACGCGGCGCACTTAAAAAACTCTCCAATCAAGAGGGTTACGAAACCTTTGTAGTGCCGGATGATGTGGGCGGTAGATTCTCTGTTTTGACGGCAGTGGGCTTGTTGCCGATAGCGGTGTCGGGGGCAGATATTGAGGCATTGATGCAAGGCGCACAAGCCGCTATCAAGGATTCGCAAAACGACTTCGCCAACAATGCTTGCCACCAATACGTAGCCATTCGGAATCTATTGTATCGTGATGGGAAATATATCGAAATGCTTATCAATTACGAGCCACGCCTACAGTATATCGCTGAATGGTGGAAGCAACTTTACGGCGAATCGGAAGGCAAAGAAGGCAAGGGAATTTTTCCCGCTTCGGCGAATTTTACAGCAGATTTGCACTCGCTCGGACAATACATTCAAGAAGGGCATCGCCACTTGTTTGAAACACTCATTCAAATCGAAAAGCCTGAACTCGACCTCACCATTCAAGCTGACGAACAAAATCTCGACGGCTTAAATTATCTTGCCGGAAAAACATTGGATTTTGTCAATAAAAAAGCAGCAGAAGGTACGTTGATGGCGCACATAGATGGCGGTGTTCCGAATCTTGTCATTACTTTGCCTGAAGCTAACGCTTATCATTTAGGTTATTTGTTTTATTTCTTTGAAAAAGCCTGTGCTATAAGTGGTTATCTATTGGGTGTTAATCCATTTGACCAGCCGGGTGTAGAGGCTTACAAGCGAAATATGTTTCGATTATTGGGAAAACCTTCCTAAGAAATCACATATCCAATTTGAGATTTAGTGCTTCGAATCCTGCAACTTTACATATATAGTCGATTTCAATTCATTGCTGGTCGATAAAACATGAAACTGCTTATCAGACTGCTTACCTTTTGTTTTTAAGTAACGAGCAAATAATAAATTCCGCATTTCGACGAGCTTATTTTGTTCTTAGTTTTCTTCTTGAAAACAGGAGTTTATCGGGATAAATGACTGTTTTCAAGGAGGAGAATAAGGGCAAAAGAAGCCGTCCAAATGCGGGCGTTATTATTTGCTCGTTACTAAACGAAATAAAACATGAGATTAAGAATAGATAAGCTCTCCAAAACCTACAAAAACGGCGTAAAAGCCATCAACGAATTGGATTTGGTGATTGAGAAAGGAATGTTTGGCTTGTTAGGAGCAAATGGCGCGGGCAAATCCTCTTTAATGAGAACGATTGCCACTTTGCAGAATCCTGATAGCGGTCATGTTTATTTCAACGATATTGATGTCCACAAAAACAGAATGGATTTTCGGAAATCATTGGGCTATTTACCGCAAGATTTTGGCGTATATGCAAAAGATTCTGCGGAGCAATTGCTCAATTATTTCGCTATTCTGAAAGGAATTGCCTCGAAAAAAGACCGCACAAAAGTTGTGGAAGAAGCCCTGCACCTCACCAATCTATACGATGTCAGACGCAAGCGCGTCAGCACCTATTCGGGCGGGATGCGACAGCGATTTGGCATTGCTCAACTGCTGCTCAACAATCCTAAACTCATCATCGTAGATGAACCCACCGCAGGATTAGACCCAACGGAGAGAAATCGTTTTCTGAATGTTTTACGAGATATTGGAAGTGATAATATCGTTATTTTTTCGACGCATTTGGTGGAAGACGTGAAAGACCTTTGCAGCGATATGGCGGTGATGAATCAAGGGATTATTTTGTCAAAAATCACCCCTTCAAACGCGATAAATTCATTAAACGGGAAAATATGGACCATGAAAACCACCAAAGAAAAACTCGACACACTGCAACAGCAATACAAGGTTTTATCCAGCAATTATAACGAAGATAACTCTATAAATATTCGTGTTTTTTCCGACACAAAACCCGACGATAGATTTGTTAGTGTCCAATCTAATTTGGAAGATTATTATTTCTCCTTAACTCAAAATCAACCAATATGAAAAGTGCTATTTTTAATTACGAGCTAAAATATTGGTTGAAATCACCGCTGACCTACATTTTCGTGGCAGTTTTTTTCGGGCTTGCCTTGATAATGATGTTGGGTACGGGCGGTTTTTTTGATGGTCCGTCGAATGAAACGGGCAATGTTCGCCTGCTTAATTCTCCCCACGAAATCAATTTTATTTTTCGGTATTTCAATAAGTTTTTACTGTTTTTAATTCCCGTTATCGTTGGTACGAGCTTGTATCGGGATTACAAAAGTCGGACTTTTCATATTACCTATTCCTTTCCAATGGCTAAACGAGATTATCTACTCGGAAAGCTGTGGAGTAGTGTGTTAATTGTGATTGTGATTAGCTTATTTGTCGGCTTGGGGTTGATGATCGGAGAATGGATACTCGGTATAGAAAATCCTAAAATTGGAGTATTTAATATTTGGTCTTACATACATAGCTATGCTATTTTTACTATTCCCAATCTGCTGTTTTTCAGTGTTTTAGTTTTTGTTGTTGTGGGAATGAGTAGAAATATTTACGCGGGATTTATCACGATTTTATTATTATTTCTGTTTCAAATCATCGTTGAAAATCTTTTTACGGGCAAGCCTTTCCTTATCGCACTTTTCGACCCATTTGCTCAAAACGCCGTTTTATACGAAACTCATTTGTGGACGAGAGATGAAGTCAATACAAAGTACATTCCTGTCATTGGAATTATTTTTTACAATAGAATTTTGTGGGCAACTATTGTGGGCGCAGCCTTTTTTATTTTTTATAAAAATTTTGAATTGCTACATGAATCGCCTTTTGCAAATTGGCTACCTGCTTTCGCCAATTCAAAAAAAGGTGCTAACCAACCAAAGCAAATTCCCTCCACAAAAAGCATTTCTCAGGTAGATTACGATTTCTCTTTTGTAGCACAATTTAAAAATATGCTGAAACTGTCCATCGTTGATTTTAAGTTTATTATCAGGAGTTGGATGTTTTTTGCGTTGGCAGGATTTGGCATTTTAGCCCTCGTTTTCATCCTGTTGCGAACGACAAATACAGGCGAATTCAACCTGCTTCCCGTCACAAGAACCATCGTATCTACGCCGCTGTTTTTTTACAGCCTTATCATCATGTTGGCAACCTTTATTTATGGTGGAATGTTGGTGCATCGCGCCAAAAACATAAGGATGAACCACTTGATTGACGCGACGCCCATCCCCAATTGGTCTTTATTAGGCTCAAAAACAATTGCATTAATTTTGATGCAAATCAGCCTTTTACTTTTGCTGCTTTTTAGTGGAATTATCATACAAATCTACAACGGTCATTTTCATTTTGAATTTGGTCAATACCTGTTTCGTTTGTTTGTGATTACCTTACCGATGTTGGCGATATGGGCGGTTTGCAGCATTTTCGTACACACCATCAGCCCCAATTTATTTCTCGGATTGTTTGTACTCATTTTGATTTGGTTGGGCGTTGATTCATTCCAACACATCGGCTTACAGACACAATTATTGAAATTCAATGCTTATCCATCGCTAACCTATAGTGATTTTTATGCCTATGGACAGCAACTTCCCGGATATTTTTCACTCATCGCCTATTGGTTGTCATTCGCAGGAATCTTAACTGTCGTTTCGTATTTATTTTGGCAAAGAGGACTCATAACATCCATCAAAGAGCGATTCTCCATTGCCAAAAATCGAATGAAAGGTATCGCATGGATAGTTTTATTTTTATCGTTTGGTGTATTTTTGTTTTTTGGATTTAAAATTTATAAAGCAGAAACAAACGCAGTTTTGGATGCAGGATTTAATCAATCAAAAGGCGACATCATGGCAAATTATAAAACTAATTTTGGTCAATATGCCGATACGCCGCAACCCAAAATCACCTTCATCGACTTAGACCTCGCCATATTTCCCGAAGAAAATCGTTTTGATGCAAAAGCAGTTTATAATTTGAAAAATAAGACTTCAAATCCGATAGATTTGCTGCTGATAAAAACAGGTTTTGATGAAATCACCAAAACCATTATTCCTCAAAAACATCGTCTTATTGCAAGAGATTCTATCATGCAATTTGCTGTTTATCAATTAGAAAATTCCATTCCACCGAATGATTCTATTACAATTCAATTTGAAATAAAAAACAAAGCAAACAGCCTTTTTACCAGAAATTCGGGCATTATCAAAAACGGAACATATCTCAAACATGACATATTGCCAAGATTGGGCTATGCCTATGATGACAGGGTTGTAGAACCTTCGGATTCGACTGCGAGAATGAAAAATTACTTTTATTCGGATGCAGACTTAGTTCAACTACAAACCAAAATCAGCACTTCCGATGAGCAGATAGCCATTGCCCCCGGCGACCTCATTTCCGAAAGAAAAAACGAAAACGGACGCAATCATTACGTCTATAAAACCAATAAAAAAGTCAAGTTGAATTTTTCATTTCATTTCGGCATGTATGAGGTGCAACGCGAAAAATACAAGGGCATTGACATAGAAGTTTTTCACCATGAAAATCATACATCGAATGTCGAAAAAATGATACATGGCTTGGAAGCCGCCCTTGATTACAACACAAAATATTTTGGTGCATACCCTTTCAGCACCATTCGAATTATCGAATATCCGCATACCGAAGAAGATTACTCGGCGACTCTGATGGCGAATAATATCCCTACTTCGGAGATTCAATTTATCATTAATTCGGCGGCGATGGAAGGCAAAATTGATATGCCATTTTACGTGATGGCGCATGAGTTGACGCATCAGTGGTTTGGCAATGACGCCATGCCTGCGGCTGCGCTTGGCGCAAAGATGTTGACAGAAAGTATCACCGAATACATCACTTTGAACATATACAAGCAAATATTGGGCAAAGAAGCTGCCGACAGATTCTTGCAAGTCCAACACAAAAGATATTTAAGAGGCAGAGCAAGAGAAGGCAAAGAAGAACATGCCCTCTATCGCGTCAAATCAGGACAACAATATATCGCTTACGGCAAGGGAGCCGTTGCATTTAATACCTTAGCCCATTACATAGGAGAAGAAAAAATGAATAGCGTTTTGAAGGAATATTTAATGTCTGCAAAAACAGGAGAATATCCTACATCTTTGGATTTAATAGCAAGATTGAAAGCAGCAATAGATGACAATTATCATTATTTGATAAATGATTTTTTTGAGACAATAACGCATCATGATATTGGCATTGATGAGGTAAAATACAACTCAGAAGGAGGTGATGAACAGACAGTTAACCTCTCATTTTCGGTGACAAAGTATAAAGACGGCAAAGCACTGACCAACTTGAATGATGATGTCGAAATTGGCTTATACAACGATAAAAATGAATTAATACAATTAGAAAAAACAAAGGTCACTCAGAAAACGAATCACATCAAATTAGTATCTAATCAAAAGGTGCATCAAATTATTCTTGACCCGAATTATTTATTGATTGATAAGGAAAGGGCAAATAATAGTCAATAAATCAGATTGCTAAATAAGCGCGAAGAAAGGAATGCGTCCTACATGGCGGGTGAGCCTAAAATTTATTGTCTGAACGGAGTGAGTTTAAATTTTATAGCCTTTTGCTTACTTTTTGGCAATGAAAAAGTAAGAGCCCAGCCGGCTTGAGGCGAAAGTATAGTCTAAAGATATACTTTCTATTTCACGATTAATTTTGGTTAAAAAACTGATGTATTGCCATTGTTTGTAAAACTTTGATTAATACTTTTGCCCGAAGTTGTTTAATTTCGCGTAATTTTTTCAATTAAAATTACGAATATATCATCCCTTACGGATTTTAAGAGTTAGAAACGGGTTTCAAAATTTAGCTTGGATTCAGCGCAAAATTTCGGACGTTAGACAAACCACTGACGGTCTTATGAATTTTAGCTAAATTATTGTCAAAATTCGTTAAGAATTTCATACTGTTTGAGCGAAGCGAGTTTATGAAATTTAGAATTTTGACAATAATTTGGCGTAAAGAAATTCATCAAACCTTGATTTTTGGTTCTTTTCATCAAGGAAAAGAACAACGTCAAAATTGCGTGCTTTCCACATTAAAGAACTTAACCACGTTTCAAAACACTACGTCATGCTACAAAATAAAATAAAAAAACTCGCCACCACCATCCACAGCGACATCATAGCCACCCGCCGACACCTCCACCAAAATCCCGAACTCTCCTACGAAGAAGTCCAAACCGGAAAATTCGTCGCCGAGCGTCTCGCGGACTACGGCATCGAACACACGCACGGCATGGCAGAAAACGGCGTAGTCGGTATCATTCGCGGCAAAAATCCTAATAAAAAAGTCATCGCCCTACGTGCGGATATGGACGCGTTGCCCATCCACGAAGCCAACGACGTGCCATACAAATCTCAAAACGAAGGCGTCATGCACGCCTGCGGACACGATGCACATACGGCTTCGCTACTTGGTACGGCGCACATTTTAGACCAAATCAAAGACCAATTTGAAGGTACTATCAAGCTCATTTTCCAACCTGCAGAAGAACGTTTCCCCGGTGGTGCGTCCATTATGATTAAGGAAGGCGTGCTGAAAAATCCTGCCCCGCAAAGCATCATCGGACAACACGTACACCCACCGCTCGAAGCAGGAAAAATCGGTATGCGCGCAGGCATGTATATGGCTTCTGCCGACGAGCTTTATGTCACCGTCAAAGGGCAAGGCGGACACGGCGCATTGCCCCACGATTGTGTTGATCCTGTGGTGATTACGGCACATATTATTACGGCATTACAGCAGATGATTTCGCGGAAAGTTGACCCCATTTCGCCTTCCGTACTCACCTTCGGAAAAGTTATCGCGAATGGTTCTACTAACGTGATTCCCAATGAAGTATATCTTGAAGGTACATTCCGAGCAATGAATGAAGAATGGCGTGCCGATGCCCACATCAAGATGAAAAAAATGGCGGAAATGATGGCAGAAAGCATGGGCGGCACTTGCGAATTTCGAATCAATAAAGGCTACCCCTTTCTCATCAATGATGAAGTGCTAACCGAGCAAATTCGCAGACATGCTATCGCTTATTTAGGCGCGGAAAATGTCGTCGATTTGGACATCAGAATGTCGGCAGAAGACTTTGCTTATTATTCGCATGAGATTCCAGGTGTTTTCTATCGTTTGGGAACGGGCAATGTGGCACGAGGCATCACCTCAGCCGTTCATACCAATACCTTTGATATTGATGAATCTTCCCTCGAATTGAGTACAGGATTGATGGCTTGGATGGCTGTGAACGAGTTGTCGAGTGTCGGGTGACTTAGAGCTATGTCACTTTGAGGTTAAAACTCTAAGTCAACCAACATCGGTTAATGGTCAATTCCATTTTTTTAATTAAACCTAATTCTGTCTTGGTAAGTGCTTTGACGAAAATAAATTACACTTTCATGTTGCACAATTCGCTGAAAGCGAATTAATTATTGAACTTGAACTTGAACTTGATACTTGAATTTGTACTTGCACTTACTTCTTCCAAAACAACAAAAACTACTGCCACAAAGGCTCGACTACCCAATTCTCAGGGAATCCCATATCCGACAGTGGCACGCCTGAGTTGAGCATCAAATTTTTAAGATTTTGCTTCCATTGATGTTGTGGATGAATGACATTGAGCATATACAAAATTGCCGACAGCGTAACATACGGAAGATTAGGAACTCGCGGAGGTTGGTAAAGCCACAGTCGATGAGCACTGCGAGGAAGTTTTGGTGTATTGATGAGTTGTCTATTCCAAAATCGGCTGTGATGTGCACACAGATTACGAACATAACTAAACGTATGCATCCAACTAATCAGCACCACAACAGGCAACCCAAAATGACTCGCCACTTGCCTCTTTTCAGGAGAGTTTCGGAGGTTTTCGTATATTTTGGAGAGTAATCCCATTGAGGTCACTTCAAATGTCATCCATACAGGCGGGTTGGCAGGTCGTGTATAAGTGTTTTTATAATTGCGAATAAATGTCTCCGAAGAACGACTAATTTCCTTATCCAAGGCTTTCATATCGCGATTGAACAAGCGAGTATCTTGGTACAAACCCTGATTTTGACACCAATGACTGCCGTGCGTCAATGCAACGTGATTGCTAATCTGAGTACGCAAGGCAATTTCAATATCTTGTAAGGCATCAGAAACCAACATTCGCAATGATTTATCAAAAAAATAGCGGTCTAAAATGTCATTGAAAGTAGCACCGGCTACAAATGGACGGTCAGGATGTGTATTGTCTTGAAAAGGATAAGAGTATGCCCTGAATCGGTAGTAGCTGATATTAGAAAGCTGATGTGTGGCTTTAGAGATGTCGGAAATAATGAGTCCTTTTTGACGAAGCAGATTGATTTGGTCGTTAATGCTCAAGGGTGGTTTTGTGAATTGCATGGGAGTACGTTTAAAATTTGTGCGAACTGAAAGTCAATAGATTGTGCTTTTGTCGAGACATCGAAGAAGGCGTTTATCGAGATAAGCAACTGATTTGATGTGAAGACAAGTTCACAAGATATTGGTTTTTGATACCTTACTCACGAACTCTTGCACAAATTTGGCAAAAATTGTCATTGTTCAATTGCTTGATGGTTCGATTGTTATTAAGGTTTTTTGCTTCGCAAAAAATCATTTCAACCATGAAGCAATACAACAATGAAACATGGTAGTGGCTTTGCCACGTTGGGAAGTAGAAATTTTAAATGTACTCTGAGGCATAAAAAAAGGATAACCCGCCGATTTGCGCTGTGCGAGTGAGAAGCGTGGCGGGTCTTGTTGTTGCAAAGATATAGGTTTTTGAGATGAGACGCAAGTTTTGGATTCAGAGCATTATAAATGAGGATGAATTTGCATCAATTTTGGCTTTCATCTGTGTTGCAACCTTCTATTTTCGCTGAGAAATTGATATGTATGGGTGCAGCAAACTCATTTTAATGTTGATTGCCGTTATATATAACGGAGTCAATTACTTTGGAGCAGCACAGATTTACGAGGGGCATTTTGGAGATAATTGTACAATCAGTAAGTATCTTTCTTTCAAGATTAGGGGAAAAGTAAATTCCGTAACCTTATTGCAATAAATCACACCACCGTTGTTTCTTACACTTAAAACGCTCAAAAAAAAACTATCTTTGCGGTTTATTGCTTCATTGTTGTATTGTTTCATTGTTTTCATTTTTGTTACTCAAAAAAATGGAACTAATATTTAACAATACAATGATGAAACAATACAACCATAAAAACAATGAAGCAATAAAGTAATGAATCAACACACACTCAAAGCATCGGTCAGTCTCAGCGGAATTGGTTTGCATACGGGCAAAAAAGTAAGCATGACTTTACAACCTGCACCGGTCAATCACGGTTTCAAATTCAAGCGAATTGATTTGGAAGGGCAGCCCGTCATCAATGCCGACGCCGACGCCGTGACCTCTACTCAACGTGGTACAACGATACAATATGGCGATGCCCAAGTCAGCACCGTCGAACATACACTCTCCGCATTTATTGGCTCAAATCTCGATAATGTATTAGTAGAAATTGACGGACCTGAAGCACCGATATTGGATGGAAGTGCTATTCAGATTATTCGTGCCATAGAAAAAGTGGGTATAGAAGAACAAGACGCCAAACGTGATTATTTTGAAATCGAAGAACCGATATCATACAAAGATGAATTGACCGGCTCAGAGCTACTCGCCCTGCCTGCCGACGATTATCAGATTACGACGATGATAGATTTTAATTCGCCGGTTTTGGGGCAGCAGTATGCTTCACTCGAAGATTTTGCGGATTATAAATCAGAAATCGCCCCTTGTCGCACGTTCGTTTTTTTACATGAAGTAGAAAAATTGCTCTCGCTCAATCTCATTAAAGGTGGCGACCTCGACAATGCCATCGTCATCGTCGATAGAGTCATGGAGCAAGACGACCTTGACCGCTTGGCAAAAAAGCTCAACAAACCCAGCATCAAGGTAGATCAAGAAGGCATTCTCAACACAACGGATTTGCACTTCAGCAACGAGCCCGCACGCCACAAACTCCTTGATGTCATCGGTGACATGGCACTCATCGGCAAGCATATCAAAGGCAAAATCGTAGCCACCAAGCCCGGTCATACTGTCAATGTTCAATTTGCCAAAAAACTCAAAAAACTCTACAAAGCACAACGAAAACTACGCGGTAAACCCAAGTACGATGTAGATGCGCCACCAATTTATGACCTTGAAGGTATTCGAGGTTTGCTGCCGCATCGCTATCCATTTTTATTGGTAGATAAAATTATCGAACTTTCTGATACACACGTCGTTGGCGTAAAAAGTGTCACCTTCAATGAATTCTTTTTCCCCGGACATTTTCCCGGCAATCCGGTCATGCCCGGCGTACTTCAGCTCGAAGCAATGGCACAAACAGGTGGTATTCTCATCATGAGCACACTACCTGACCCACAAAATTGGGACACCTATTTTCTGAAAATTTCAGAAGCCAAATTCAAAAATCTCGTAGTACCCGGCGATGCCCTGATACTTAAAATGGAACTCCTTAGTCCCGTCCGTCGTGGATTAGTGCATATGCAAGGCACCGCCTACGTCGGCAACAAAATCGTTTCGGAAGCCGAAATGATTGCACAAATTATAAAACGTAAGTAAGTTCAAGCGCAAGTTCAAGAATCAAGTTCAAATTCTGATGTTGCAAGCAACATCTTTTTAATTTTTTATTTGATTCTTTGTATGATTAAAAATTTGGCGAAGCCAAATCAAAAATTGAACTTGCACTTGACTCTTGCACTTGAACTTAATACATGGCACATCCATCAGCATATATTCACCCCGATGCACAGATAGCCGAAGATGTCGAAATCGGTCCATTCGTCGCCATTGAAGGTGATGTCACGATAGATTCGGGAACGTGGATAGGCGCGCATGTGTCGGTCATGGACGGTACGCGGATTGGGAAAAACTGCAAAATATTTCCCGGTGCGGTGTTGGGCGCATTACCACAAGACCTCAAATTTCAAGGCGAACAGACGACCCTCGAAATTGGCGACCATGTGATTATCCGCGAATACTGCACGCTCAATCGCGGCACAAAAGCACGCGGCGCAACGACCATAGACGACCGCGCCATGCTCATGGCATACGTACACGTTGCGCATGACTGTCTTATCGGCAAACACGCCATTCTCGCCAATAATGCAGCACTTGCCGGACATATCGAAGTAGGCGAATACGCCATTCTCGGCGGCTTGGCTGCTGTACACCAATTCGTCAGAATCGGCGCACATGCGATGGTTGGCGGCGGCTCTTTGGTACGAAAAGATGTACCGCCTTACGTCAAAGCTGCCCGCAATCCGCTCTCTTATGTCGGCATCAATTCCATCGGACTCAAACGACGCGGTTTTGACCGAAGTACGATTCACCAAATTCAAAATATCTACCGCACCCTTTTTGTAAAAGGACATAACACCACCCAAGCTGTCGAACACATCAAAAACCACGAAGCAACTTCAGTAGTACGCGACCATATTCTTGATTTTATCGAACAATCAGAACGCGGTATCATGCGCGGTTTTCAGCATATGAACGGGAAATAAAATAAGTTCAAGCGCAAGTATCAAGTACAAGTTCAAATAAAGGTTTTGGCGTAGCCAAAACAAAAACTTGAGTTTGCGCTTGATACTTGAACTTGTACTTGATTCAAAATGAAAGACGCTGTACATATAAAGTTTAAGAATCGGCAAAATCCGAATGCTGAATTTGACTTGGTGCGGATAGAGGAATTATTTGATATTGCAGGAGACGATCATGCCCCCGACGAATTGCATGTAGTAGAGTTTTACAACATTTTTTTTATTGAAAGCGGACAGGGCTATCACACCATAGATTTTACGGATTACGCTTGTGAGGCAGGGACAATTTTGACAGTCAGAAAAGACCAACTTCAAAAGTTTTTCAGAGGCAATTTGACCGGAAGTATATTGTTGTTTACGGACGAATTCTTGGTGAGTTATCTGGAGCAATTGGAAGCCTTGAAGTCATTGCAGATATTCAATGAATTATTAGGGACTCCCAAAATTCAATTATCAGCCTCTGAAATGAAAGAGATTGCCGACCTCATCAATCGAATGCAGGATGAATATTTTGAGAGAAATGACAATTACTCGTTGGAAATTATTAGAAGTGAATTGCACATATTAATCACCAAATTATACAGGATAAAATCAAAAAGAAAACAAATTATATTCGATAAAAAGTATTTGAGTGAATTTATTGAGTTTCAAAAGTTAGTAGAACTCAATGTAAAAGAAACCACACGCGTACAAGATTATGCTAAAATGATGGGCGTGAGCACCAAAACACTCAATAATATTTCAAAAACCATTATTCGCAAAACAGCAAAAGAATTCGTAGATGAAATCTGTACCAAACAAATAAAAAGACAACTCATCAATACCGAACTTTCCATCAAAGAAATTGCATTTGCTTCCGGTTTCGAGGAAACCACCAATTTCTATAAATATTTCAAACGCCAAACACAAACCACTCCCGAACAATTTAGACTATCTTTTTAATGCGACAATGCGACAATGCGACAATGTTCACTTCATTATCGCATTGTAGCATTATCGCATTGACGCATTTTTATGTTTTCCCATTTTTACAGTCATCCGGCTTTTTATTATATCCATTCACATTGAAAATACCTTCATCTTTGCAGTGTCAATTGTAACAAATAAATTATTACAAAGATGAAATCAATCACATTATTTAGCTTACTCCTAACTACGATTTTATTAATCAGTAGTTGTGGTGCAAATAAAACAAAATCAACATCCGATAAATCTGATTCACAAACTAAAACAGAGAAAAAAATGGGATTAACGAACAAACAAAAAGCCGTTGCAGTTCTTGAAAGTTTGCAAACCGGTGCAAAAGAACCGATAGCTTACATCAATCCAAATAAATACATTCAGCACAACTTAGCTGTTGGTGACGGCTTAGAAGGATTCGGTGCAGTCTTTGCCAATATGCCCGAAGGTGGTTTTAAAGCCAAAGTCGTCAGAGCATTTGAGGATGGTGACTACGTATTCACGCATACAGAGTATGACTTCTTCGGACCAAAAGTCGGCTTCGACATCTTCCGTTTTGAAGACGGACTTATCGTAGAACACTGGGACAATCTTGCTGCCATCACACCTCCCAACCCAAGCGGGAGAACACAATTAGACGGTACTACCGACATCACAGACACAGATAAAACAGCAGCCAATAAGGAATTGGTAAAAGGCTTCGTAAATGACATTTTGATGGGTGGCGCACCGGATAAAATCACGGATTACGTCAGTACAGAAACTTACTTGCAACACAATTCAGCCGTTGCTGATGGATTGGACGGATTGGGTGCTGCATTGAAATATTTTGCTGAGAACGGTTTGGTCATGGAATACGACAAAGTTCACAAAGTATTGGGCGAAGGTAACTTCGTACTTACTGCCAGCGAAGGAAAATTCGGCAAAGGTGACCACGTAGCATATTACGACTTATTCAGAATTGCAGATGGAAAAATCGTAGAGCACTGGGATGTTATCGAAAATATTCCACCAAAATCCGAGTGGAAAAATGATAATGGGAAGTTTTAAAGTACAAGTACAAGTTCAAGTTCAAGTTCAAGTTCAGCTTGAGCGTATTTTTATGAAAATATTGGGCGCACGAATGGGAAATCCTGTTCGTGCGTTTTTGTGTAAATGCCATCATTATTCTCGTGTCCAAATATGTTTCCACTTATCATTATCATAGTCGCTATTGCACTCCGGATACTCAACTACAGAAATGAAACACATCGTATCACAGCGTTTATTGATAATATATTCAACACCATCGGCTTGTATTACCCCTTTATTGATTCGATAGTGCAATTCTCCATTCACCCTTTGACAGTGAATTAAATCTATATAATCTTTTTCATCAATCAATTCCTGAATACAATCCGGCAGTTTTTTTACATTATTTTTTTCACAAGAAAAAACGAACAAACACAATGCGAGTATAAATATTGGTATAATTTTCATGGATAATAATTTTAATTTGAATGAAGAAATTCACCCCATAAAAAGACATAAAATAACTCTAAAAACGTTGGGTACGCACTAAAATTCATCCAAATATCTTTCCTTCACACAAATTTTTCAACACAAATACTAAAATTATATTTTGTTTAACGTAATTTAGCAAAAATAAATAAGTGAATCATTGTAGCATTGCATCATTATCGCATTGTAGCATTAAAAATCATTCACTCATTGAACGAACTATGCTAAACCTATCCGTCATACTCGAAGACAGCGCAAGAAGATACCCCACCAAAGATGCTTTCGTCTTCATGGACACTCACCTCAGTTATGCACAAATCAATGGTGCAGCCAATCAGATTGCCAACGGCTTACGTGCCGCAGGCATCAAGCGCGGTGATAAAGTGGGCTTGAGTTGCCTCAATCTGCCGTACTTTCCAATGGTCTATTTCGGGATTTTGAAAGCGGGTGCGGTAGTCGTGCCGTTGAGTGTATTGCTCAAGCGCGACGAGGTCGAGTATCATCTCACGGACTCTGATGCCAAAGCCTATTTTTGCTTTGAGGGCACTCCCGAACTGCCAATGGGCGCGGAAGGTCATGCAGGATTTGAGCGAGTGGATGCTTGCGAACACTTCTTTATGATTACCGCCAAGCCCACCGACCCTTCGCCCATAGTCGGCACCAAAACGCTCGGTATGCTGATG
>JAHDEO010000110.1:1539-17359 GCA_020628725.1 Saprospiraceae bacterium | reverse complement strand
CAGGTGGTACGATTATCATTGACATGAGTACCATTAATAATAATGTCGCTGACGGTGCAGCCGGTTCAGGTGGTGGTATTTTGAATGATGCGGGCGGAACATTGACCGTAACCAATACCACAATAAATGGTAATACCGCAGTACGCGCAGGTGGTGGTATCGAGGATAACTCCGGTGCAGGTACAGTTGTGACCGTTACCAATGTCATTATCAATGATAATAGCACAGGCGCATCTCCCGGAAATGGTGGTGGTATTCACATTACAGGTCCCGGCGATATGGATATTGCACAAAGCACTATCAATGGCAATACAGCCGCAGCCGAAGGCGGTGGCGTATGGAACGGTAGCGGCGTAATGACTATCACAACGACGACTATTGACGGCAACACAGCAAGCGGCGACCCGGCAGACCAAGGCGGTGGTGGTGTATTTAATAATGGCGGTACAATCAATATCACCTATACCACAATTTCTAATAACATCACCGACGGTGCAGCCGGTGCAGGTGGTGGTATTCAGAACGTTGCAGGTGGTACAGTCACGACTGATTACACGACTATTTCAGGCAATACAACTGCCGGAACAGGTGGCGGTGTCAATAACGATGACGGAACTATTACTATCAATGCCACAACAATAGCGAATAATAGTGCAGTCGGTTCAGGTGGTGGTATTAATAATCTTTCTAATACAGTTAGTCTTTTGAGTTCAATAGTAGCGGACAATACTTCCGGTGGTGCCGGGCAGGATGTAGCCGGAGCTAATCTGGTATCCAATGGCTTCAACCTCGTAGGACAGGATGATGCCGGAGTATTTCCCGCTCAAGGTTCGGACAAATCCGGCGAAGCAGGACTCCAGCCACTTGCTGACAACGGCGGACCTACTCAAACACACGCGTTATTGTGCGCCAGTAGCCAAGCTGTTGACATGGGTAATCCGGCAGATAATGCAGCTGCACAAAACGGCTCGGCAGTCGAAGGTGGTGTACGCGATATAGGAGCTTACGAAAGTCCGGCAGATTGTCCGGTAGAAAATGTACCTACACTAGGTGAGTGGAGCTTAATTATACTGATGCTTTTGATGTTGATTATTGGTGTGGTGAGTATTCGTCAGAAAGAAGGAGAAATTGCGTTCTCATAGTTTAATAGGTCTTTTGGATTTTTATAAAGAAAAGTCACTCCGGCGGTTGTCGGGGTGGCTTTTTTACTGATGAGAGAAAATGAAAAAGGGTAGTCGGTTCTGTGCCAGCTACCCTTTTCTATTGTGTATTATTTTTCTTAATCAAAAGCATCACGCCGCCACTTCATCAATCTTCACAGAAATATGGAAATTAGTAAGTAGTGTTTTTAATTCCTCCAAAAACTCACTTCTCATAGCTTGGTATTGGCGCATCATACTAAGTTCTTTTGATTCATTTTTGTGATAATCGACCATGTTGTTGAGTTTGTCAACTTGTTCGAGGATGTCGGAGATGCGATTGATTGTTTCGTTCATTTTAGACATGATTATTAAGAGAATTTAATCAACTAAATCTATCATCCTATTTGGATTCATTCTGGAATAAATAACGGCGAGAATTTCAACTTGATTTTCCAGAAATTCATACACAATAATATGGTTTCGATACAGACAACATCGAAAACCTGCGGCGTACAATTTAGGGTTTCTACAAGGCGAACAAGATTCGGGATGTTTTTCAAGTCTTTCAACTTTATCATAAATGCCATCAATGTATTTATCGGCAGCTTTGATGCTAAATTCACTGATATACTCGTGAATTTCTTCCAACATATCAGAAGCATTTTGAGATCATGTGATGATTACTTGTTTTTCCATGATGTAATGCGCTGTTTCATTTCTTCCATAGTATAGGAATTACCATTTTTGATTTGTTCCTTCGAATCAAAGATAACTTCCAACAACTCATCGTCGGTAAGTGTATGATTTGGAAGTGCAGGGCTATTTTTTGGTGATTTGGTAATTTTGTCCATTTCTTCTAAATCCTCCAACATCTTTTCATACTTCTCCACTGGAAGAATGACCGCGAGTTTTTTACCTGTTTCGTCTGTGATATACTGCTGAACCATAATTAGCTGTGATTTTGAAATTTAAAGATACATAAAATTTCAGAAAGTATCTCACGCCGCCGCCTTGTCAGCCACAATCAAACTATCAGGCAATCTGATTTCAAAAACAGTACCTTCTCCTTCGGTACTTTCAACATGGATTTCGTTTGCCAACGCGGATTCTATAATTGGTGATGGAAATGATATTGAAATGTTGGCTTATACTGATGATGCAATTACTTTGGCATACAGTTTTGGGTGGGGGATTGCGCTTCAGGTTGTTATTATCGTCATTATTGGGAATTTAAGATAGATGCGGAGGATTGTACCGTAACATTTGAGGGAGAATATGGTACGCCTTTGTTGTGATAGAAAATTCACTGATGTTAAGAGGCTGTTTACACGGCAGTAGACTGAAAGGCTGTGGACACGTTACTGTGTAACGTCAGTTATATATTTAATTCAAGTTGCGAAACGCAACTTAGTCCATAGTCGATGGTCAATAGTCCATAGATAAACGTCAGTTTACAGCTAATTTCACGTATTCCTATGGACTATGGACTGCTGACTATCGACCCCGAAAGCTTTCGGGGCGGTTATCCGCAACTTGAGTTATTTATCTTATTCCTGCCTTGTCCGAGCTACTCATAAAACGTCCCCAAGCCAAGCGCATCACGACAAATAATACCAAGAACAAGCCCGCCAAATGCCAGAAACTTCCGAAAAATACCGTAAATATTCGCATTTTCTGTATCAATAAAATCGCAACAAACGTAACGGCAAGCAATGCCACAAGACTTGATAATTTATCAAATCCGGGAATGGCACGCATCTGTATATTTCGTGTGACAACCATAACGGTAGCTATCATTGAAACAATAGGCAAGAAATACACTAAAGCATTGACATTTAACATACTTTGAGGCTGAAAAAACATTGAATAAACGCACAAAACTACCGAAAATGTACCCGGCACACATACCATAAATACCAAGACAGAATAAACATAATTCCACGGTGATTGGTGTGCTTCTCCCTTAGTGACCCAATTCAGAACAACCGCAAAAATCGGTATTGCCAAAAAATAAAATATTATCGGTAGCGGGTCTCCGGTCATTTGGGCAAATAGCTGTTGTAAAGTCATTTTTCTTATGTGCTGATGTACAGACGTTTTGACGTGTTGATGTATGGACGTACTACGTGCTGACGTATTTTTGTCTTTATTTTTTGCAAAGATAAAATTTGTCTTGAAAAACAACGAATTAAAAAAATAACCACACGTCTATAAGGAACGAGACATAAATAAGTTTGCCAACTTGGGTAGATTATTTTGCGTTTAGTTTTCGCTTTGAAAGCGGGAGTTTATCGGGATAAATGACTGATTTCAAAGTGGAAAATAAGCGTAAAAGAAGCAGCCAAGATGGTAAAGTTATTTATATGTCGTTCCTAAACAAAAATGCAGGTTGCCGGGGAATGCAACCTGCCTGAATTATGACAGCTCTCTGAGGAAAAAGAGCAATCAATTCGACAAACTCAAAACTGTGCCTTTAATTAATCTGAGGTTAAAAAAAAGAAGATGATACATGCTGAATTACCTTTACTGATGTATCATCTTCGAGTGCTTAAGTAAAGAATAATTACAATGCAAATATATAGATAGAATGCGCCACATGATTATCCTTTTTAAATAAAAATTAGCATCCCAAAACGTAATTTAATATAAAATAATGCACAAAAAATCGTGCTTAAATAGTTAATAACCAAAATTTTATAAATGAACTCTTTAAAAGAAAAATTTGAATCCTAAGCAAGTTGTCTATATCCGTATTTTATGCAAAAAAGTTATTTTTCGCTATCTTTATCCTCAAATTAGAATTAAAAATGACTGCAACATACACCGATTTTCAAGCTCAAATCCTCGAAGGTATCCCTACCGAATTGCCCGAACTCAAGCCTTATCCCACAGGTGCAAATCGCGCTCCCAAGCGCAAAGACATTCTCACGAAGGAGGAGAAAAAACTCGCCATTCGCAATGCGCTACGTTATTTTCCTAAAAAATGGCACGCCACACTCGCACCCGAATTTGCCGAAGAACTTCGCGAATACGGACGTATATATATGTATCGTTTTCAACCTGATTATGAGATGTATGCACGACCGATTGATGAATATCCGGCACAATCACGCCATGCGGCGGCGATTATGTTAATGATTCAAAATAACCTCAATCCGGCAGTAGCACAACATCCGAATGAATTGATTACCTATGGCGGCAATGGCTCAGTATTTCAGAATTGGGCGCAATATCGACTCACCATGCAGTATCTCGCCACGATGACAGACGAGCAGACATTGCACATGTACTCCGGGCATCCACTTGGGCTTTTTCCTTCGTCGAAAGATGCGCCGCGTGTGGTCGTCACCAATGGTATGATGATTCCCAACTACTCCAAACCCGACGACTGGGAACGCTACAACGCACTCGGCGTCACACAATACGGGCAAATGACCGCGGGCTCGTATATGTACATCGGACCGCAAGGCATTGTACATGGTACGGCGATTACGGTGATGAATGCTTTCCGCAAAACACTCGAAAAAGGCGATACTCCACAAGGTAAAATTTTCCTCACCGCAGGACTCGGCGGCATGAGTGGCGCGCAACCCAAAGCGGGTAATATTGCAGGCTGCATCACCGTAGCCGCAGAGGTCAATCCTAAAGCAGCACGCAAGCGACACGAGCAAGGCTGGGTAGATGAATTGGTAGAAAATACGGATGATTTAGTTGCACGAGTACGCAAGGCGCAGGCGTTGAAAGAGGTGGTGTCGATTGCGTATATTGGTAATGTGGTGGATGTGTGGGAACGCTTCGACAAAGAGCAAATTTTTGTACACATAGGGTCTGACCAGACTTCCTTGCACAATCCTTGGTCGGGTGGTTATTATCCCGTTGGGATGTCGTATGAGGACGCTAATGAATTGCTTAGTACGAATCCTGATGAATTTAAAAAGCAAGTAAAGGCATCGCTTCAACGTCATGCGGCGGCAGTGAATCGTCATACGGCGAGCGGTACGTATTTCTTTGATTATGGTAATGCATTCTTATTAGAATCATCTCGTGCGGGGGCTGACGTAATGGCAGAGAATGGTATTGATTTTCGTTATCCTTCGTATGTGCAGGATATTCTTGGTCCAATGTGTTTTGATTATGGTTTTGGTCCATTTCGCTGGGTTTGTTCATCCGGTAAATCGGAAGATTTGGATAAAACGGATGCAATTGCAGCGCGTGTTATGCGTGAAATCAAAGCGACTGCGCCCGAAGAAATCCAACAGCAAATGGCGGATAATATCAAGTGGATTGAGGAAGCAAAAGCCAATCGCCTCGTAGTTGGTTCGCAAGCGCGTATCTTGTATGCCGATGCGGAGGGGCGTATGAAGATTGCGACCGCATTTAATGATGCGATTGCTTCCGGCGAACTCTCTGCTCCTGTGATTCTTGGCAGAGACCACCACGATGTCAGCGGTACGGATTCGCCTTACCGCGAGACGAGCAATATCTACGATGGCAGTAAATTTACGGCAGATATGGCGATTCATAATGTCATCGGTGATAGCTTTCGCGGAGCTACTTGGGTGTCTATCCACAATGGCGGCGGCGTAGGTTGGGGCGAGGTGATGAACGGCGGCTTCGGCTTAGTACTCGACGGCACGCCCGATGCAGCTAAACGCCTAAAAGCCATGTTGTTTTATGATGTAAATAATGGTATCGCTCGACGTAGTTGGGCAAGGAATGAGGAGGCACTTTTCGCCATTCGACGGGAAATGGAACGCTCGCCGGAGTTGAGGGTGACGCTGCCGGAGATTGTTGAGGATGGGGTGATTGAGGGGGTGGTTTTCTAACCTTATATTCTTAGCGGTAAGATAAAATCAAGAATTTCTTTGATTTTTATCTAAATCATTTATTTTTATCTAACCAATCCCAAGCGTTTTGTGGCAACCATCCCCAATACTCATCAATTCTTATCCTAAGAATTAATAAACTGAACGGCTCTTCTTCATTTTGAATTAAGTTATACAATTGCTTTGAACTCATGCTAGTTTTGATGAGCCATTGATTATCAAAAAAGCTAAACCAAGCATCCATCATAGATGTTAACGTTGATTCAATTGTTTCAGATTTATCGTTATAATCGTAAGTTATGTAGTAGATATAGCTCAAATTATTGTAATTACATTGTTAAGTAAAATCACACAACAAGGAACTCGCTTATCATTTTAAGTATTATTGAGTCCATTTTGTTTTGTGAAGTTGATTTTTTCACGAACGAGGATATGGCTGCATCAATATCAATCCATAAAAAAATCGTAAATTTTAGATCTATCATGTTTTAATTCTACAGTCAATGAACGAGACATTTCTGATAGTCTATTGTGCCATTTCCCATCCCAACTTAAGTTTAATACAAATTTTTTAGCACGACAAGATTCAGAATATACAGCCAATTGTATCTCAATTTTGCCTTTGTGGAAATCTTGCTTTAAGAGGGTTTCACCTATTCGTAACAAAACTCCCTCGTCAAGTGCCTCACCATCGGGCTTAGATATCTTTTGTGGTGCGTTAATTGTAATTATATTACATTTTTTTCGTCCAGAAGGAGGAATCATCGTCTTGACTTCTGACTCATACTCCCACAAACTTGGTCTACCAACTACCTCTATTTCCCTATTACTCCCAGATGGATTTGTGAATATTATTTTTTCGACATATAGTTGCGCTTCTTTAGCTGGTTTCGTACCATTATTAACAATCACTATTTGACTATAATAATATTCTGCTTTGAGAATAGGGGGACTAGTATCGCCTACTTTACCAATCTTCATTGATTCAAGTACTTCCTCTATTTTATCTGAATTCAACTCTATTGACAAGTTCACATTATCCCATATACGCCTGATATCCTCTTTGAATAAAGCAACTATTACAGCAAGAAAAGTTGCGATAGCGGCAACTGCTCTGATAAAAATACTATTATATTGGGCTTGAGTCATTATCTCTTCAACACTAACAAGCGTTGCCAGATTGAAATAAGGTAAATATACACCTAATAGGTATCCAATTACAAAAACAACAACGATGATAATGATTGATATTACGATCCTATTCATTTCTTACATGATAAGTAGAGCCGCGAACGCAAAAATTACTCAAGAAATAATTTTTTCACATGCTAAAATAGTTTTTTGATATGTAGCCGCTTTTACAGGACTAAACTTTTCACAAAAATATACAAAAAAAATGAAATTGACGATATAAATGTATGAAATTTTGATTTTTGGTGTTAATCGGACTTTCCGAATTGAGCAGACTACTCATCAGGATATTGGTATCTACTACGATGGTCATTATTGGTTTCTTTCAGCGTGTCTTTTTGCCATTCCTTCATTAATGTCCTCACACAATTCCTCAATCTCTGCCTCGGTAGCCTTGCTTTGCGAAACAAGTTCCCGATACCGCAAATAATCCAAAAAGTCCTGAATTTCATCCGGCGGAATGATGCCTTTTGGTATGGTAATGACCAAGCTATCTGTTGTATTTTGTATTTGCATGGTTTGTATTTTTCGTAAAGATACGTATTTTAACGATGATTTGCTTACATTTGAATGTATCAACTCACAGCACAAAAGAAATCACAAAATGAATAAAATAGATAAATATCGCACGGCAATCAAAAAAGTATTGCAAGAACACCATGAAGTAGAACCAGTTAATTCCAAGTACGAATCACAATTAGTATTCGATGACGAGCGAGGACATTATTTCTTAATGACTTTGGGTTGGGATGAATTCAAACGAACCCACGGAGCCACTATCCACATCGACCTCAAAGGCGACAAAGTATGGCTACAAGTCGATAGAACCGACTTCCGAATCGCTCGTCAACTGCAAGAACATGGTATCCCGAAAGAAGATATTGTATTGGGATTTCACGCGCCATATAAGCGTCCGGATACCGGATATGCGGTGGCTTGATGTTATTTTCTCCCGCAACACCGTTTATATTTTTTCCCGCTACCGCAGGGGCAGGGGGCATTTCTGCTGATTTTCGGTGCGGCGATAACAGGCTGTCTTTTCATTTCCAAAAAAGGCACCAATGGAACGGGATTGTCGTCAGTTCCCAATTCCATACTTGCTTTTTCTTCCGGCACTGCATCCAAGTTCACAATTCCGGCGATGCCGAATGCTTCAACTTCGTCATGCCGCATACCAATCTCAGCCGCTTCTCTGACTCTTTGTTTATCAAAAACTACCACTGGGCAGTTAGGACAAAAAGTACTCCCTACAGCATTGGTCATAAACTGTGCTTCATCATGCCGAGCTACTACATATAGCATCACCGTCTGATTTTTTGCTATGAGTGGGGCGTTGCATTCAGGACAATTTGAGCCACTGATTTCATCATTATAATACTGTTTTCTTTCGATAGTTATATCTATTTCTTCCATAACTACATTTTATTGAAGCACGATTTGCAGTTCTACCATTCGTCGGCAAAAAAATCGCATTATGTTTGCCATAAATTGCAATAAATGTTATCAAAAGTCGATAATTTAATTGATTTGACAAAGAGTTTTGGGGTATTTACTGACCAATGTTTTTGTACCTTTACCCTCACATTTTACATCCGTCAAAGTTTATCAAATGCCGTCACTCAGACAACGCTACCTCAAGTTGCTCAAATTATCCCTCACAGATATTCACCGACAAGAAAAGGGAGAATACAAGCCTATATTAGAAAATCTTGATTTAAAAAATCTTGAATTACCTGTGTATATAAAGACCTTGCTGCAAGACATGTCCGAAATAGGACACCGAAAGGGCTATATGCTGTGCAGAAAAACCAGAAATAACGAAAATGTCCGCGAAGTAGGCTTTGATTGGCCCACCCACGCCGAGACAATGGTAGGCATGAAGCGGCTCAATAATATTCAATTTTGCGCTAAGCAAATCTTTAAAGATAATATCCCCGGTGATTTTATCGAGACAGGTGTATGGCGCGGTGGTGCGTCTATCTTTATGAAGGCTTTGATAGAAGCATTTGAAGTAGAAGATAAAGTGGTTTGGTTGGCAGATTCTTTTGAGGGCTTACCGAAACCCGATTCCGAAAAATATCCCGAAGATAAGACAGACACTTTATACATGAACAAATACCTCCGAGTCAGCGTGGAGGAAGTAAAAGATAATTTCAAAAAATATGACTTGCTCGACGACCGCGTGAAATTCCTGAAAGGCTGGTTCAAAGACACGCTTCCCACCTTAAAAGAAGAGACTTTTTCACTAATCAGACTGGATGGCGATATGTACGAATCGACCATCAATGCATTGGACAATCTTTATCCGAGATTATCTGTTGGCGGATATTTAATTGTGGATGATTACGCTTTGGATAATTGCAAAGCCGCAGTAGAAGATTATCGTAAAAAACACCACATTACAGACGAAATCATCAAAGTAGATTGGACGGGTGTGTATTGGAGGAAAAGTTAATGCAATGGATTAAAACCACATTGGAATACTACCTTTCCCACAAACGATAATAAATATCATCATAAGTCGATAATTTAATCGACTCAATACCCACTGCTTCCAAAAACATTTCTTTGCCCGTAGTACCGGGAATAGGGTTTTCTATATCAATATAATAACCTTTACGTTTTCGATTAGGGAATCGTTTGTAGTATCTGGCGCGTTCGATGAGCAGCCAACGCACAAAGACTTCCACCTCGTCCATGCCCAATCCTATTATAATAAGGTCTTTGTGAAACAGTAAGTCCAGCCAAGTCTTGTCGCCTGCCCACGAATCAGTGGTTTTCTTTTTACGATAGATGCTTTTGTTACTATTGTGAATGAGGTTGCGGGCGCGATGTACATTGCCCATGTAGTGCGATAAACCAAGTTTGATGCTCGTATGATAACGCACCATACCATGCATATACCACACGCCAAAGCCGGCGGTGGGTTTATCGAGTGGCTTATCTGTATAATACGATGACCAAGGATAGTAATGCGTAAAACGAGCACCTTTGATACGATGGAATTCGAGGTTGAGGTATTTCGGAATGAGATCATCAAAATTGGTGGTGAGAACGGGAGCATTTAAGTCCTTTATACTATCCAACATCAGGTTAGAGCCTTCGCTGGGTTGCCAAGTCTGCATACGGGCTTTGATAAATTTCTCGATTTTGGTGGATTGACTCGGATTTTCGTGATGAAGTTCGAGCGTATCATAAAATTCGGTGATAGAGATGCCTTCAGGAATGGTATTACGTTTACCATCAGATATTTCATTCCATGTTTGCAGGAGAAATTTGTACCACGAAGTATTGTTCTGGTTATAATACCTGTTGATACCGTTGCCAAGTAGGAATGCGACGTTGTCGGGATGTTCGAATAGTTTATTTTTTATTTCTTGAATCATTGTTCATAAAGATAATAATTATCAGAAGTATTTCTTCAACGATTTGTTTTATGTACAATTATAATAGAAGGGAATGAAAAAAATATGTTGCATGACTGCTAAGAAATTTCAATCGAAGAACTGTCTGTTCGGAATTATTCCGCATTCAAATATAGATAAAAAAACAAGTGTTGATAAATATTTTATGTATTCACCGCAAATAATAGCGTTTTTTCATTCTTTTTTATGAATTGAAGCATCAAAAAAATATCACTTTTCAGCCAGCTAAATGATTTCATTATCGGTGATTCTGAGTGTCAATTACAAAAAAATAAACCGAAAATACGTCTATTTTCATTCTATAAAAATAGAAAATCAGGAATAATAAATCATACACTAAAACACAAAATTGAACCCTGAAATTGTCACCTATTTCATGCTTTATGTTCTGAGTGTATGCTGAACACTTAAAAAGCCACTTTCAAAAGAATGTTTTTTTTGAGATTTCAAAATATTGTTCTTGCATCTCAATACATTCTTATCCTATCATAAGTTTAGATTATAAAATAAAAATTTTTATTTTTAAAAAATTAAAAATCAATTAAAAACATTGTGTGAAATAAAAATATTCTAAAAATAAACAATTTATTATACTTGTTTTTTGACAAAAAAGAACATATAAAACAGCTTACATTAAATTAAAAAAAACAATAATTATACGCAACACTCATCAAATATTCCCGTAGATATATATATCTGTTCGACATAAGAACGAACAAATTTTAAAAGGCTATTTTTTCACACTAAATTAATTGATATATGAAGCATCACCCCAAATTACCATGTCACAATTTTGAGACTGAAGACATTTACTCGCACCCGTTACCCTCCTAAGTTTGCTACCAGAAATCATCTAATTACATAAAACAAAAAAGGCTATTTTCCCACATCTACTCTTCAAGATAATTTGCTTAAAAGAAAAGATTGGGATTGTAATTTGAAACACCCTAAAAATACAAAAAACGTTCAGCAGTTATTTTTATTCAACTTTTGTGCTCTACCAGACACACTCAACGAAAAAGGCTACTTCGCAGAGTTTGTCGCACAGGATAAGAAGAAAAAACCCGCTGGATATGGAAACAAATCTTTTAACTCATTCCCTAAATTCAGCAAGTTATGAAATTCAGTACCATTCTTACATCAGCATTTTTCGCATTATTCGTTTTTACCGCTACGGCTACATTTGCCACTACTACTAACGATATTACAAGCTCCGACAAAAAAGAAATTAAAAAAGATAAGGAAGACGTAGACACTATTGTATTTATAAGCGGGAGAACTGCCCAAGTAACCGACAGAGACGCAAATCGCCTCAACGTACCATACTTCATGAATGTCAAAGTGATGAAAGGACTCAGCGTTGTACATGAAGATAGTGCCAATACTGAGACAGCTACGTTCGATTTGAGTGATTTGGACGCAGGTGGGTATACTATGATGATACAAACACCTACAGGAACTCAAAGACAATTGATTGTTCTTGAATAAATCCTACCACTAATTAAAAATCTATCAATCTATTGAATGAATTGAAATAGGGCGGGATATGCTCTATTTCAATTCTTCGATTTTTTCGGAAAGCCAAGATTTAGCCCGAACCCCTTGCGCATTTTCGAGTCTTTCCAACAAAAGTTCTTTAGTCAATTCTTTCTTATAAGGTGCATCGCAGAGCATCTTGACAAATCGGACAAAATCCTTGACGGTACTTTTTATGGGGCGAGGTATACTCTTATTTCTATTGATGTAGCGATTCAAGTTAACACACTCCATTGTAATCAATTCAATATCGTGAAGCTCATAATGGCATTGAATAATCAGCGTACGCACACTCAATGAATAGGAAAAATCTCCACCACTAATTTGCATTAATGTACGCAAACTTCTTTTGTATTCTTTTTTGGCAAAAAACAAGGATGCCCGGGCAAGTGATTCGGTATTTTCGCGTACATCGTCATTCAGAAAAGTACTATATTCATCAATAAGTTTTTCCAACCATACTATCTCGCGCAAAGCGGTGGCAAGGTATACGACATTGATAAAATGTGGTGCGGGTATGAAGCCGTCTTTTAGAATCAGTTGGTTTTCGATATTGTACACATACCAATCAAATACTTTTTGCCGATAACGTTCCCTACCTTCACCGAGCATTCTGCCCGCATGAGTCAGTAGAAAATTGAGCAACGAATATTGTTCTGCTGTATTTCCCAAGTGCAGATGTTCAAAAATCAACTTCTCCAGATTATCATAAATTTCATCTTTATCATCATAAAACAATTCAATCGCTAACTCATAGATTTTGAAAAGTTGGTTTTTGCGATATTCGTGTTTACCAATTTCTTTCAAGACTTCGGGCAATAGTGCGATGGCATGTTTGACGGAATACTTGGATTCCAATGCCATCATTTCTACACTATACCTCAATTTTACAGCACAAAAAAACTTGTCCATATCAGACATCATCTGTCCGGCATTTTTTTCTTCCTTATATTTTTGGGGCAAAACTCCGTAGAAATATGCCTCATGTCTCAATCGCCATTGGTTGAAATAATAAAACATATCGCGTTCCGGCGAACCGTCCAATTTACTTCTGATATTTTTGATGCTTCTGAAAAACAACTCATCCATCGTACGGTCTTTCATCGCATCCAATAATACAAAATCCCGTGAAAGTGGACGGTTCTGTAATTCTGTATAAATCAGATAATCCTCTAACTTCCGCGTGAGACCACTCATCCAATCATGTATTTGCCTGTCTTTGACGGGTTGAGTTTTGGACATCTTTTTTTGAAAATAGGACTTCTCTAATTTTGGCGAATCATACTTCGGGCTGTATTTTTTGATATAGTCGTAGAGTTTTACGAGGTTATCATCCCTGTTTAAAAAGGGGGTTTTGATGTATCTACCAAACTCCAACAACTCGCTTCTGGACAAGCCTTTGAATAATTTTATCAATTTACTGTTGTGCATCTGTCTATATTTTTATTAAAAAAATCGGGAGAAATTATTTGGTGACATAGCAAAATATTTTTTCGCTTAAAAATTTGATAATCAGCTTTTTAAATCAAAATTAAATTTCTTCACCTTACACTGTAAAAGTATAAAATTTTGAGGGAGAAATTAAAAAATCTCGACTTTTTTCTCTAACGAAATACCCCGAACATTGTATCGTGAACAAACGGAAAGACATTCAAAACAAAAAGTTCACAAAAGTTAATTGACAACTCGGATACCAGTTCTAATAAAATCATCACACGATGATATTTTTTAATAGAAAGTGAAATTGTTATTTTCTATTAAAAAAGAAGAGATAAAATATGGTATGAAATGACGATTGGTTTTAGTTTTTAGAATCTAATAATCAATGAGTTATGACATAAATAAATAAACAGGCTACTCTCTAAAAAAGCAAAAAAAATCGGGAGAAATTGGAAAAAAATGACTTTCCTTCCCGACGAAATACTCCGAATATTGCAATGTGAACAAAAGTTAAATACTCACACAACTGCGGTTCACACAAGTTAATTGAGAACATTATTCCAGATTCTGGCGGAAACATCACTTACTATTTTCAGAGATTTTGGCGCTCAAGGCTAAAACTCCGACGGCTAATCGGAGGAGCAAAAAAATCTCGCAAGAAACAACATCATTCATAAACTCAGTCTTCAAGACGAAACAACATTGTTACTATGAAAAGCAAGAATTCAATGTACTATCTGCTCTGGCAGCAGAATACAATCAGCAACTGGCCCATCTATCACACATTATATGATAAGTGCCATGCAGAACTCACGATGTATTGCTTGTCGATACTCAGCAATCCTAAAATCGCAAAACTCATCGCCTTCGAAGCATTGCTCGAATTGATGAATCACTTAGATGATAAAACCGTAAAAAATCCAGACGCTTGGGTCATTAATTTAGTGGCACAAAAATGTCACCAACACCAAGCAAGAGCCTGATAAGCAGGCAAATACAAATATGGCTTGTACTACTGGACATTTATATGTTTTTAACCTTTATCCTTCTGAACAATGGTGAAAAATCTTAGTCCACCGAGAGCGTATTTTTAAAAATTGTTCATCCAAGAGACGATGTAAGATATAGACTACGATTCTTCACCGGCGTTCGGATGGTTTTATGAATGTTCGGATTGACAATAAAGATTTAAACAGGAAATATAAGATTTCTTGTAGTTTGAAAACAAAAAAAGGTCTTCACAAAAAAAGGCTACAAATTGCGAAGACCCGAAAGATTTACCATTTGCCGTTCCCACTATGGATTCCGCCTCGACATTTTTGTTGGGTTTCGTTGAGGTGGAATTCCTTTTTTCTCTGAAAGAAAAAAGAATAGCGGAAAAATGATGAAATCAATACTTACACTGAAATTGCATTTTAAAATTAATTAAGAATTTTGAATAATTTAAGTAATAAATAATCATTCAAAATTCAAAATTAAGAAAATATAAGAACTGTATTGAGTTGTAATAACTGCTTTTAGATTAATTGATTAACAAGCGATGACGTAAGGAATCTTCACGAGCATCAACCGATATTCACAGCATCTTTCCCTCGATGTTACGGAAGATTCTTTACAAATTGCTTCACTCAAATACTTCAAAAATAAAGATTAATTGAGTTAAGTTGATTTTGTTTTTTTGTTGAATTTACCAAAAGTGGTAAGAAATACAGAAAGACCTTGGTCCATCTACCAAATTTTATGGACCAAACGTGGGTCATTTATTTTTGCCGTTCCCACTATGGAAGTCCGCCTCGATATTTGTTGGGTTTTATCGAGGTGGATTCCAATTTTTCTACTCTTTTTTACTTACCTAAGTTGTTCTTTTCTGATTATTTCCAATTCGTTTTTACGCAAACTCCTTTCTTCTGTTTCATTTTTCTGTAAAAAATGACACATTTATATTTTCCGTAATTAATTTTTTGCTGAAAAAATAGGGGAGAGGAGAGTGAAGAATTCAACCTGTGGATAAAATTATCCCCGCAAGCGGCGGCAAGGTCAAGCTAATCGAGTACTGCTGTCCATGTGAAGGTATATTTTCGGATTTTACAGGAGAATTTTCCACACCGCTGCCCCAAAATGTTTTGCCATCACTATTGAAAATCTCTTTATATGTACCAAATTGAGGCAGACCAATTCGATAATTTTGTCGCACGATAGGGGAGAAGTTTAGCACAACTACGAGCTGCTCATTTTCCGACCTACGAATGTATGCTAACAC
>JAHDEO010000110.1:0-1439 GCA_020628725.1 Saprospiraceae bacterium | reverse complement strand
TGCCATTCATCACCCGGCATTTTGCGAATTAATGCCTGTTTGCCATGCACTACTTCATCATGAGAAAGCGGTAATACATATTGTTCTGAAAAAGCATAGGTAAGGCTGCGACTGATGTCTCCTTGATGATATTTGCGATGCACGGGGTCGTGCGCAAAGTATTCGAGCGTATCATTCATCCAGCCCATCATCCACTTCAATCCAAAGCCCAAACCACCCGCATGTACGGGGCGCGTGACGCCGTTGAACGCCGTCGATTCTTCTGCAATCATGTGAATATCAGGAAAATCACGATAAATGGAGGTGTTGAGTTCTTTCAAAAAATCAATGGCTTCAAGGTTTTCATTACCACCGAATTTATTAGGCGACCATTCGCCGTCCTTCCGCGAATAATCCAAGTAGAGCATCGAAGCCACTGCATCTACCCGAAGCCCGTCGGCATGAAAAACATCACACCAAAAATGCGCCGAAGAAATCAAAAAAGACCGTACTTGCGGACGTTCATAATTAAAAATCAAGCTATTCCAATCGGGATGAAAACCTTTCTGCGGGTCAGGATGTTCATACACCGCCGAGCCGTCAAAATCTGCGAGTGCATGTTCGTCATTCGGAAAATGTGCCGGCACCCAATCCAATAATACACTAATCCCCGCTTGATGCAATTTATCGACCAAAAACTTAAACTCATCGGGCGCACCATAGCGAGCCGTTGGCGCAAAATATCCCGTACACAGATAGCCCCACGATGGATAGTAGGGATGCTCCATCACAGGCAAAAACTCTACATGTGTGTAGTGCATTTCTTGGAGATAATCCACCAATTCATCTGCCAATTCAGTGTAATGTAACGAACAATGGTCGCGCTTTTTCCAACTGCCGAGATGCAATTCATAGACCGACATTGGCGCATCTAAATGGTTGTTAATGTGGCGATTAGTGAGCCAGTTTTTATCCGACCATTCGTACTCATCCGTCCAAACGATACTGGCACTTTTAGGCGGCATTTCATATCGACGTGCAAAAGGGTCGGCTTTTTTGCGTACTTTCCCATCGTGATTCGACCAGATGCGATACTTATACAATTCGCCTTTTTCGATGCCCGGAATAAAGCCTTCCCAAATGCCCGAACCATCCCAACGGACATTCAAATCGTGTTCGTAACCATTCCAATGATTGAAATTACCAATGACCTCGACCTTACGCGCAGCAGGTGCATACACCGCAAAATAAACACCCCATTGCCCACCAACTTGCATGATGTGGCTACCGAATTTTTCATACAGACGATAATGCTTACCCGCAGCAAAAAGGTCTATGTCAAAATCCGTAAAACGGCTATGTGCGATGACACGGTTAGGCATATTGGTAATTTTAATATATTGCCAAAGGTAAAGAAAAATGTTGATTAACGTAATAACGATGGGTGCGCTTTTAAAATG
>JAHDEO010000653.1 GCA_020628725.1 Saprospiraceae bacterium | reverse complement strand
ACCCGTTAGGATTTTTAGAAAAAATCAAATTTCAATATTAAAACTATGATAAAATACTTGATTCCGATGTGTTGCGTATTTGCGCTGATGGCTGCTTGTAATTTGGAGCGCGACATCGACATCAATCTCCCCGAATACCAAAGCGAAATCGTTGTGGAGAGCTATGTAGAACCGGGGCAACCACTTCGAGCACTCGTCACAGAGAGTCTCAGCTATACCGAATTGCCTTCACCTACACCAATCGATGAAAACATACTTGTAACAATATCGGCTGATGGTCAGGAGCTTACCTTACCGCTTTCGCAAGTAGAAGCCCTCTTTGTAATGCCGGGGGATACTATAGCAGAAGCTCAATTTGAGGGTTTCAAAAGTGCGATTGAATTACTTGGATTGATTAGTGATGCTACTGTTACCATCACACATGGCGGTACATCACATACTCTCGAAGAAGGTATTTATTTTGATTTTGACAATGGAAAAGTCTATAACTACGGTAACTCATTGATTGTTCCCGAAGATTATAATACCGATTTTTCGATTGAAGTCAACTCTCGTGACCGCACCGCAGATGCCGTAACGCAGTTGCTGCCGCCCGTGACGTTCGACAGCATTGTTTATTCATTTAATGCATCGGACACATTGGCAGCTATACAGGCTTGGTTTACCGACGATGCAGCGATGGATAATTACTATCGTTTTATGTTGCACAACGGCGAAGTGGTACAGACAGACCAAGATTTTTCTGTGAACGATCGTTTCTTCAACGGTGACCCTGTACCGTTTGGTTCCAATTTTGAATTTGGTATTGGCGACACGGCAATTGTGACCCTATTTCACATTGACCAAATTTATCACGATTTCTTGGAGACTTACGAAGAAGCCTTTTTTGCTAACGGAAATCCCTTTGCACAACCCGTGCAAATCACAACAAATGTAGAAGGAGGTCTTGGTATTTTTGCAGGCTTATCCTATGCGCGAGATACCGTGATTATTGAATGACTTTTATTATTAGATGCAGTGTTGCATTTGTGTAAGCAAAGTCGTATTTTCACAAAAAATACAATTATGAAGGTTATCGATTTTGAAACAACGGCAGATAAATTCCTGATTAGCATTGATAAAAATGCGATGAAGAAAGAATCGGTGTTGCGGATTATTAAGCGGGTTCGACAAGAATATCTCGCAGAATTAGCCGATATTGACGAGAGTGTTCTTGAACTTGGAGAAGAGATAAAAGCTACTTGGTGGCAAAAAAATAAGTCGCGTTTTATCAAAGATGACGAATGAGAAAAGTCGTTATAGATACAAATGTTGTGTTCTCTGCTTTGCTTTCAGAAAGTTCTCAGATAAGGGAAATGTTGAGCAGAGAGGATATATACTTTTGCGCTCCTAATTATCTGATGGTAGAAGTATTTAAGCACAAAGAAAGAATTGTCGAGAAATCAAACGTAACCGAAGAAATCATTTACGAACTACTGGGAGAAATCATGCTCGAAATTGACTTTATTAATGAAGACGCGATAACCATCCGAAACTATATGAGGGCTTTCCAACTCTGTAAAGATGTAGATGAAAATGATACGCCATTCTTAGCTTTAGCACTCGAATTTGATGCAGAATTCTGGACGAGAGATAAAGCATTAAAGATAGGGTTGGAACATAAAGGATTTAACAATTTTTTTGATGAAAACATACTTACCTAAACCATAATATCACTTGAAATTCGGAAAACTACCTAATATCGACTCTGTAGATTTTACCCTGCCAACTGATGCGGCAGGTACAACGTCAATGTTGGCAAAACTTCCACCAAGCAAACCTCAACTCTACGTCGGTTGCACCGGATGGGGTATGAAAGAGTGGATAGGCACTGTCTATCCACCTAAGACCAAAGCTAAAGACTTCTTGCACCATTATTCCCGACAATTCGGCACTATCGAACTCAATACGACTCACTATCGCATTCCTACGCCCGAAACCGTCATCAAATGGCGCGATACTGCTCCCGCTGATTTCCGTTTTTGTCCGAAGATACCGCAGTCGATTAGTCACAGCCGCGATATGGGTTTGAGTAGCGATAATACGCTGCGATTTTGTGAAAATATAAATTTGTTGGAGGAAAAATTGGGTTGTTGTTTTGTTCAATTGCCGCCGTATTTTGGCTTTGATAAGTTGAATTTGCTGACGCGGTTTTTAGAGAAATTTCCGCGTACAATACCGCTTGCCGTTGAATTGCGACACGAATCATGGTTTAGTTCTCCGGCGAATATGGAGACAGCTTTCGAGGTGATGCAAGACCTCAATATCAGTCCTGTCATCACAGATGTAGCAGGGCGTCGCGATGTGCTGCATCAACGCCTTACCACCGACACGGTACTCATTCGCTGGGTGGGGAATGCCTTACATTCAACCGATTACGAGCGTATAGATGCATGGGTGGCGCGATTGAAAACGTGGTTTGAGTCAGGACTTCAGCAGGTGTTTTTCTTTCCACATGAGCCTGATAATTTACTCGCACCTAATATTGCTGCCCATTTTATCCAAAAAATAAACAAACACATCGAACTTGACATTCGTGTGCCAACATTGGATGGTAGCACGGTGGAAGATGTGTCGGGGCAGATGAGTTTATTTTAGTCGATAGTTTGTAGTCCATAGTCGATAGTGAAGGTAGCCTCAGTGGTCAGTCAAGCTACTAATGTCGGGTTCTTTCAGCGTATTTTTAGCTTGCACGTCGTTGGAGAACCGCTCGTTTAGCTCGGCTAAAGTCG
>JAHDEO010000109.1 GCA_020628725.1 Saprospiraceae bacterium | reverse complement strand
ATGCTTACTACTTAAATACCGCAGATTTGATTGTAAAGTTTATTAGGAGAAGGTACAACTATAGTTTTTCAAAGGATAAAACATTTGTCAGGTCCATCACCTCACTATTGGGGTTTGTACCTGCCAAACTTCAATTGTATAAACTCGCTTTTCTGCACAAATCTTATGCACACGGTATCCGCATCACCCAAAATAACGAACGACTCGAATACCTCGGCGATGCCATACTTGGTACTATCGTAGCTGAGTATCTCTTCAAAAAATATCCGGGCAAAAACGAAGGCTTCCTTACCAAAATGCGCTCTAAAATCGTCAAGCGCAAATCACTCAACGACATCGGTGACCAAATGGGATTGGATGTATTCCTCAAGCAAAATGGCGTGGACAATGTCAGCCATTCTATGCTCGGCAATGCACTCGAAGCACTCGTAGGGGCGGTGTATTTAGATGTGGGGTATGCACGTACCCGCAGGTTTGTGATTTATAAAATCCTGCGTGGCTATCTCGACATTCGCCAACTCGAAACTTACGACGACAACTACAAAAGCCAACTCCTCGAATGGTGTCAGAAGACCAATAAAGTCGTCTCCTATCGCGTCGATTCCAAGTTCAAATTTGATAATCGCGACCGCTTCAAGGTCTCTGTTTTGATAGATGAAGAAGAGAAGGCAAGTGCCGAAGATTTCAGCAAGAAAAGCGCAGAACAATTGGCTTCACAGAAAGCACTCACCATCATGGGTGTGTTTGCAGAAATGGCAAATGAACAAGCATCTTGATTTTTGATTCAGCGATTTTTGATTTTTGATTGAATTTTGCTTCGCAAAATTCTGTAATAAGGGTGGGGGGACTCTCCTTCAGGAGTCGGAAGTGCGCGTAGGCAGATAAGATGTTTTTACGGCAATCAAAAATCTGAAATCAAGAAAAGGTCGCTAATAATCCCATCAGACAAAAACTTTCCTTTATCGCTCAATCGAAAAATATCTCCTTCCTGAATAATTATTTTTTCATCTAAATAAGGTTGAATAGCTTCTATAAAATGTTGCCCAAATGCCTCACCAAAGTCTCGTATTTTATTCAAATCACAACCCCATTTAGTACGAAACCCGGTCATCAGGTATTCATTAAAACGGTCTTTCGGAGTGAGTTCTTCGATTTCACAAGGAATTTTTCCTGTTTGAATGTCGCGTATATATTGTGCGTTATTCGCTACATTCCAACTGCGTCTTTCCCCATCAAATGAATGTGCTGCCGGACCGATTCCTAAATACGATTCACCCTGCCAATACGCCGTATTATGCCGACTGTAATTTCCTGATTTACAGAAATTTGAAATCTCATAATGCTCGTAATTATGCGTTTGCATTTCATTAACCAGAATATCAAATTGTCTTGCGGATTGAACGTCATCTACGGGTGCACTTTTTCCTTTTTGGATAAAATGCGCGAGTGCCGTTCGTTCTTCCACCGTTAATGCATAACACGAAATATGTGGAATCCCCAAATCGAAAAGCGTGTGTAGATTTTCGCGCCATTGCTCATCACTCATGCCGGGTGTGCCGTAGATAAGGTCAGCGGTCAAATTAGTAAATCCTGCTTGCAGTGCATTTTCCAGACAAGCACGCGCCTCATGTGCATTGTGTGCGCGATTCATGTATTGCAAATCAGCTTCCGAGAAAGATTGTATGCCAATGGAAAGACGATTGATAGGCGTATTACGAAGGTCGCGAAGGCTGTCGGGCGTGACGTCATCAGGATTGGCTTCAAGCGTAATTTCTGCATCAGCTTGAATACCAAATGCAGTATTTAAAGCGGCAAATATATCTTCTAATTCACTGACAGTTAGGAGCGAAGGGGTGCCGCCACCAAAATAAATTGTATTTATCGGTAAATGATTCCACTCATCTTTCTGCAATTCAATCTCCCGAATAATCGCCGCCACCATGTCAGATTTATATTTCAACGAAGTTGAAAAATGGAAATTGCAATAGTGACAAGCCTGTTTGCAAAATGGTATGTGGAGGTAAATGCCGGACATAGTTAGAAATTCCAAAAAACAAATCCCAAAATCCAATTGCAACTTGTTTTTGTGTAAAGTTAGTTTTTTGCAAGGTCATTGTCAAATATGCTCAATTTCGTGTTACATATAATCCTATATTTGCGTCTATATAAAAAATAAAACGAAGAATGTACAGTGTTGTATCATTCAAAATTCAACATTCATTCATTCAAAATTATTATGAAAATAAACGTCAATACAGCTACCACAAAAGAACTTTGCGAACTTAAAGGCGTAGGACCCGCACTTGCCAAGCGAATAGTAGCCTATCGCAAAGAAACACCTTTCAAAAAAGGAAAAGACCTGTTGGATGTAAAAGGAATTTCAGATGATTTGCTGAAGGATTGGAAAGGACAATTGAGCTACAAAGTCACAGCAAAAAAAACAGAAAAGAAACCAACAAAGCCCAAAAGAAAGACCACAAAAAAAACAACAACTTCCAAGAAAACCACGACTAAATCCAAGCGTAAAAAGAACCCTGAATACGAAGGTGAACCTACCATAAAAGAAGTATTGACGGACTTAGTAGATAATGCTGTCACCAGTTTTATTCGAGGTAAATTCGAGGATTTAGACAATTATTTAGAAAGAAAAATAGGCACCAAAGAAGAAAAACCCAAGCCTGTAATACGAAAGCGAAAAGGCTTCATTCACCGCGACCACACAAAAAATAAACCTCGCTCTACACCAAAGAAAACCGTCAAAACAAATGCTAAAACCCTCACATTTAGTCAAATCAATAATTTTGCGAAGCAACTCAAAATCGAACCCGCAGCCATGCGAGCCGTTATTGAAGTAGAATCAAGCGGTGGTGGTTTCTTACCCGATGGTCGTCCGAAGATTCTATTTGAAGGACATATTTTTTGGAGTTTATTAGAAGGGAAGGGTTTGAAACCACGTAAATTGTGCAAAGGAAACGAAAACATCCTTTACCCACGCTGGACAAAAAAACATTACAAAGGCGGCGCAGCCGAACACGACCGCCTCGAACGCGCCAAACGCATCCATGAAGAAGCCGCCCTATCGTCAGCATCGTGGGGCATGTTTCAGGTCATGGGCTTCAATTATTACATGACAGATTACAAAAATGTAAGCGATTTTGCCGCCGCACAATACTTCTCCGAATTGGAGCATCTCAAAGCCTTCCTCGGATTTGTGGAATCAAAAAAACTACTCCCACACCTCCGCAGTCACGATTGGGCAAAATTCGCCAGAGGCTATAATGGCAGGTCGTATAAAAAAAATAAGTACGACGAAAAACTCGATGCCGCTTACCGAAAATTCAGGCTAAAGCCGTGACGGATTACGAGTTGCGAGTTACGGATTATATTTTTCGCGTAGCGAAAAACTGAAAATAACTCGTAACTCGTAACCCGCAACTCGAAAACCCACACCCCGCAACCATTTCAATTTACGCTTGTTTCCTATCCAAATTTTTTCATCGCAGTTCTTACGTCAGCACGTCAGCACAACAACACGTCAGCACGTTTGAAGTTGCACTTCAAAATTGTACCTTTGTGGAAACGATAGCTATACAAATGGGCATGCAAACGAAAGACGAGTCGCTCCTACGCGACATGGAAGCCAACGATGCCAATGCCGTTGCGCGAAAGCGCGACCACATTGAGCTGGCATTTCAGTCGCAAATAGCCAACGGGACACTCGACCAACGCTTTTATTATGAGCCACTTATGGCGGGGCATCCACAACGTGGTTCGTATCCCTCTTTTGAGTTTTTGGGGAAAACAATGCGTGTGCCCATGTGGGTATCCAGCATGACCGGCGGCACACAACTCGCGCACACTATCAATCACAACCTTGCTCGTGCTTGTCGTGAATTTGGTATGGGAATGGGCTTGGGGTCATGTCGTTCGCTGCTTTACACAAATGATACGCTGGCAGATTTTGACATCCGAAAAATCATGGGTGACGACCTGCCGCTTTTCGCCAATCTTGGTATCGCTCAAATCGAGCAACTTATCACACGCAATCAAGAATACATCATCCGCGAGATGATGGACAAGCTCTCCGCCGATGGACTCATCATCCACGTCAATCCACTACAAGAATGGCTGCAACCCGAAGGCGACAGGTTTGAACATCCGCCTATTGATACAATAAAACGTCTAATAGACAACTTTGACCATCCGATTATCGTAAAAGAAGTCGGGCAGGGCATGGGCTACCAAAGCCTCAAGGCTTTGTTCCAATTGCCACTTGCTGCCATAGACTTTGCTGCCAATGGCGGTACAAATTTTGCAAAAGTAGAACTTCTACGCAGCGACGAAGTCAAGCGCAACATCTATGGTGCGCTCGCTCACGTAGGGCACAGTGCCGAAGAAATGACCCACATCAGCAACCAAATTCTCGACGAATTGGGTAACAAAGCCCTCTGCAAACAGGTTATTATTTCAGGAGGAATACAGAATTTTTTGGATGGTTACTATTTAATTAATAAATTGGCGTGTAAATCCGTTTACGGACAAGCATCCGCCTTCCTCCGCCATGCCCGCGAAGACTACGATACGCTCCATGAGTACGTAGATGCACAAGTGCAGGGTATTGAATTGGCGAATGCTTTACTTAAAGTAAAATGAGTGAATGAGTGAATTTTGAATGAGTGAATGAATAATGCGTCAATGCGATAATGCTACAATGCGATAATGAAGAAAACATTGTAACATTGACGCATTTCAGCATTATCGCATTAGAAACATTCACTCATTCAAAATTCACTCATTCAAAATTAATAAACATGAAATCAGGATTTTCCAAACTTTCCAAGCGAAAAAAACTACGTTGGGTCGCCGAAAACTTCTTCAAAAACCCGGAAGATGTGATGCGCGAATTAATGAGTTTTTGGCACGAAGAAGATAAGACGCAAAAAGTATTCGACGATTTTAGTGAGAATACCTTGAGCAATTATTATCTGCCTTTTGGTGTTGCGCCCAATTTTGTCATTAATGGGAAATCCTATTGTGTGCCGATGGTCATTGAGGAAAGTTCGGTAGTAGCAGCGGCATCGAGTGGAGCTAAATTTTGGATGGAACGCGGTGGCTTCAAAGCCGAAATCATTGGCACGAAGAAGGTTGGACAAGTCCATTTCGCATGGAAAGGCGATGGCGATAAATTGCGTTTGTTTTTTCCCGAAATAAAAAATGCACTTGTAGAAGGTACGCGTGACATCACGCGCAATATGGAGCGTAGAGGTGGTGGTGTATTGGATATTTCGCTGATGGATATGACGCACCTCGAATCGGATTATTACCAACTCAAAGTTGACTTTGAGACTTGCGATTCGATGGGGGCAAATTTTATTAATTCCGTCTTAGAAGCCTTCGCTAAGATACTCCAACAATTCGTCCTCGAACACCCCGAATTTACAGGAGAAGAAAAAAATCTGACCATCATCATGGCGATTTTGTCGAATTATACGCCGGAATGTTTGGTACGTGCAGAGGTCAGTTGTCCGATTGAAGAACTGGGGCAAATCGGCGATTGTAATGCCCAAGAATTTGCCTATAAATTTGAAAAAGCCATCCGCATTGCACAACTTGACGTGCATCGTGCGACTACGCATAATAAAGGAATTCTGAATGGAATAGACGCGGTAGCCATCGCTACGGGCAATGATTTCCGAGCCATCGAATCGTGCGGACATACCTACGCAGCACGCGATGGTCAGTATCGTAGCTTATCGAATGTCAGTACTGAAGATGGCGTGTTCCGTTTTTGGATGGATTTCCCGATTGCAGTGGGCACGGTAGGTGGATTGACGACGTTACATCCGCTTGCGAAACGCTCCCTTGAAATGCTCGGCAGCCCGGGCGCACAGGAGTTGATGCAGATTATTGTGGTGGTGGGTTTGGCACAGAATTTTGCAGCGGTGCGTTCATTGGTTACAACAGGTATCCAACAAGGTCATATGAAAATGCATCTCACGAATATCCTCAATCACATGCAAGCTACCGAACAAGAGGTCAAGCAAGCCCTTGTTTTCTTTAAAGATAAAGTTGTTTCGTTTACTTCGGTACGCGAGTTTTTGGATAAAATTCGTGCGAAAAATGAAGCAAATATAGCGTAATAGGACACGGATTGAACGGATAAAACAGATTTGCACAGATAATCCGTTCTAATCCATTTAATCTGTTCAATCCGTGTCCTATCAATAAAGCCATTTAATCCTGAATCACAAACTTACCCGTAGCAGTTTTTGTATCACTCTGCAAATGGTATAGGTAAACTCCACTTGTAAGATGACCACGTTCAATGGTATGTTGAGTACTTTTCAACGCTTCATATTGGCGAATCATCCGTCCTGTAGCATCCGTTATTTTTAGGGTAAATGCCTCATTCGTAGTATTGGGAAAGGTGAGTATGGCATCTCCTTTAGTTGGATTTGGCGTGATACTCGCCTCGATAGTCGTGAGTGGATTGCTCACACCAACGACTTCTATACATGTACCGCCAATTGCTGTTAGTGTTTCTTCATAATCCTGATTAACGATAGATTGGATAGAGGCAATGCAAATTTCATCATTCGTAATATTGCTATAATGAATACGACAAAGGGCTTTCATGGTATCTGATTTGACGATAAGTGAATCTTCATAAGAAATACCAATAACCATATCACCACCGGGAACAGTACTTGGTGTGATAGGATAAGCGACGGGATCTACAAGATTTTCTACCGTCATAATTTCGATGCCACTCATGGTGAATTGATAGGCATTAATAGAGTTGTTAGGATTGTGTACGTCAATGTCAATGTATTGTTCTGAAAAATTAACATCCTTAATTTCGAGCGTAACAAGGTCGTTAGGATTGGTCAGTCCCATAGGGAAATCACAGTGGTCGTGTGCATTAGTTTCGGGATGTTGGTGTGCCATACCATAGTTGAGGCAACTTGAAAGTAGGGCTGCATCATACACGGTGATTTGGTCATCAGCATTGAGGTCATTACAGGGCGTTGTTGCGATGTCGTTGCCGAGTATTTGTGTGATATAATCGTGGGCATCTTCCATTGCTTGTAAGCCGTCGGCATTTATATCGCCCATGAGTACGCTGCCATTACACTCGCCTGTACAGTCGGGTTGGGCAGGACCATAGGTTACGCCTGCACAATCTACATAAGGTTCACAAGTTTCAGCTATTTCAAAACCGCGAACACCATTGACCGTTGTGTAAATATTAATACATACTTGCGCCCAGTTATTCGTAAAATCTGTTTCATAACGTCCAAGGAGGTCGGGGGCGTTATCCCAGTTGACGCGGGCTACGAAAGTATATGTACCATCGTCAATATCTGTAATGTCAATCCACTGGCATTCAAGTCCTTTGCTGTATATATCGCCACATCCCGCAGTAATTCCCATGTAACCGCAGCTATACTGTCCGAAACCGCCATCACTACACTCTAAATCAATCACACAAAATCCATTTTTGAAGCCGGCGGGCGTTTCTACATTATTTGCATCGTACAAAACATATTCGGCGTAGCCGTCGTAATGATAATGTCCGTGACAGTTGTCGTATGTAAACTGGTCGCTCTCAAGCGTGGGTTCACCGATTAGATAATCCGTAGTGCCTATGTTTTTGATATGTGTCGTAAATTCGATAATTTCCCGTTGTCCGTAACCACTTACACATCCTTCACCAATGAGGCAGCCGTCAGCATTATTGATGTTGCCCATTTCAATGGAATTTTCAATGACATCTTGCAATAATACCAAATCAGGTCCATCACAATTTTCATAAATACAAGAACCATCGTCTTCTCCGGCAAGTGGATTATAGTTACACGCTTCCGGGTCTGTACAGCCCATGAGTGGTCCTTCGTAAGAGAGCGTCCAATTGATATTGCCAATACTTTCGCAATCATCCGCTGCATCTCCTATACGGATATAATAAACATTAGGTGACGAAAGAGGTATATTCAACAAGGCATCAAGACCACATTCATCATTATTATTATTGTAAAAAATAGTACCTGTATTGCTATCTGAAAATGTACAACTACTACAATTATCATATATCCATATTTTCGTATTACAATCATTGAGGTCACAAGTGGAAATGCTGTATTGTCCCGCTTCTGTAGGCGCAAATTCATACCAATAATCCGCAGTTTCAGTAGTATAACTACCTTCTGTAATAGGAATTGCCGAAGTACATCCTGTCCCTACCGGACAATTGAAAGATGTACATTCCTCACTGCCGAAATTGTCACCTGATGCGATGACCTCTCCATTTAAAGTAACTGCGTAACTGCCATCTCCAAAACCACAACATATACCATCTCCAAAACTGTCTTGCATAATGAAGGTAACACAGGCATCTTGAGGAATACACAATTCGTGGGTATATGTAAATGAGGAATTTGAATACTCTCCTGCAACAATTGAATCGTATGTGATTTGTGTGTTGTTGTCGATAAGTATCCATGAAGTTTCGCCGGGGAAGTTGTCTGTATTGACGGTAATAACAACGGTTGATTCATCGTCAGCACAAGGTTGAGCAATAAGGAAAATTGGTAGGCTGAGCAGTAGGATGACTGAAAGGTATAGGTTTCTCATAATGGTAAATATTTTTTGTGTGGAAGAAAAGTTGTGATTGTTGAATTGCTTGATTGTTAAACTGTTATTATGGTTTTTGCTTCGCAAAAAAAATCATTCAACAATTAAAGTGGTAGTGGCTTCATTACGTTAATTGACGGTTAGTAATGGATTTTTGTGGGGTAATGTCTTTTTAGAGTTGGCAGGCATTTCTAAAATGCCTGCCAACTTTGAAATTGTTTTTCGCGGCAGCTAAAGCTTCCGCTATGTATCATTTATTGAATGACCAATTTACCTGTCGCGGTTTTGGTATCGCTTTGGAGATGATAAATATACACTCCGGCTGCGAGGTCGTCGCGTGTAATAGTCTGTTGGTTGCCGCGTAGGTTGTCGTAATTACGAATATTTTTCCCTGTGGCATCCGTTATTTTTAATGTAAATGTTTCGTTGGTTGTATTTGGGAAAGTAAGTACAGCATCACCTTTGGTCGGATTAGGGGTGATACTCGCTTCGATAACAGTAAGCGGATTGGATACGCTCGTGTACATTACACAATCACCGCCGATGGCAGTCATTGTTTGCTCATAATCCTGATTGACGACTGATGTGATGGATGCAATGCAAATTTCATCATTCGTAATATTGCTATAATAAATACGACAAAGCGGTCGCTCAATAGGCGATTTGGCGATAAGCGAATCTTGATAAGAAATACCGATGACCATATCACCACCGGGAACAGTACTCGGCGTGATAGGATACATGCCGGGATCTACAAGATTTTCTACCGTCATAATCTCCACACCACTCATGCTGAATTGATACGCATTAATGGCGTTATCAGGATTTACAACATCAATATCAATGTATTTGTCTGTGAAATTAACATCCTTGATACTCAATGTCACGAGGTCGTTTGGATTCGTAATTCCCATAGGGAAATCACAGTGGTCGTGTGCATTGGTTTCAGGGTGAACGTGTGTAGCACCATAGTTGAGACAACTCGCCATTAAAGCAGCATCGTAAACACTGATTTCACCATCTGCATTGAGGTCGTTGCAAGAAGTAGCCGTGATGTCATCTCCAAGTATTTGAGTGACGTAATTGGTGGCATCTTCCATGGCTTGCACACCATCAGCATTCAAATCTCCCATGAGTACAGAACCATTACATTCGCCTGTACAGTCGGGCTGAGCAGGTCCGTAGACTTCTCCTGCACAATCAATGTAAGGTTCGCAGGTTTCTTCTATCTCAAAATCACGCGAACCATCAGCTTCGGTAGATATACTTATGCAGACTTGCGCCCAGTTGTTGCTAAAGTCTGTCTCATAACGACCGAGTAGGTCGGGTGCATTGTCCCAATTGACACGGGCTACAAAAGTATACGTACCATCTTCGATGTCGGTGATGTCTATCCATTGACATTCGAGGTAAGCGTCGTATATGTCGCCACATCCTTTGGAAACGCCCATGTTATTACAACTGAACTGGAACTGACCACCATCATTGCATTCAAGGTCAATGACACAGAAGCCATTTTTGAATCCTGCGGGTGTTTCTACATTATTTTCATCGTATAAAACATATTCGGCGTAGCCGTCGTAGTGATAATGATTGTGGCAGTTGTCATAAGTGAATTGTCCACCAATAGTATCTGGCGGACCGATGTAATAGTCTGTCTCGCCTATATTTTTAAAATGAGTGGTAAATCGAATGAGTTGTCGTTCTCCGTAACCACTCACACATCCTTCTCCGATAAGACAGCCATCTGCATTATTGATGACGTCGTTTTGTAGTGTACCTTCGAGTACATTTTGAAGGATTGCCAAATCGGGTCCGGGACAGCCTTCTTCGCCATTGTAGAGGCAAGAGCCGTCATCTTCGGTAGCCAATGGGCTATAATTACAGGCTTCGGGGTCGGTACAGCCGGTAACCGGACCAACGTAGGAAAGTTCCCAGTCAATACTTCCAATATTTTCGCAGTCATTCCCTGTATCACCAATACGGATGTAGTAAACATTTGGTGGTCCCATAGGAATTTCGAGGAAGGCTGCCGCGCCACATTCAGGATTGTTATCGTTATAATAAATTGTTCCTGTATTACTTTCTTGTGGGGTGACGCTACAATTGTCATATATCCATATCTTGGTATTGCAATTATTTAATCCACAAGTAGATATGCTGTATATGCCGGCAGTAGTAGGTGTAAATACATACCAATAATCCGCTGCATCGGTGGTGTAAGTGCCTTCTGTAACGGGAATACCGGTGGTACAGACGGTGCCGGGAGGGCAGTTGAAGGAGACAGAAGCAACATTATCAAAATCGCCTCCGGTGGCAATCACAGTCCCGTCCACAATGATTTCAAAACTCCCTTCTCCATAATCACAGCAAATACCATCACCATATGAATCCCGTATCGTGAAGTTTACACAGGCATCTTCCGGGATGCAAAAATCGTGTACGTAAGTGGTGTCAAGGAAATTAGGGTAAGTACCCCAATTGACAGAATAATAGGTTACGCCGGTATCGTTGTCTACGACTTCCCAATACGTTTCATTGCCATATTGGTCGGTAGTCAGATTTACGGTGACTGCGATTTCATCAGCTTCACATTCTTGTGCAAAAGATGTAGCGTAAAAACCTGCAATCAATAGAATAGCTAAGTATAAGTTTTTCATAATTAATAATTAATGATTAACGGTTAATGATTAATTATTAACATGGAATTAATCGTTAATCATTGTACATTAATCATTACCTAAAATGATTTTATTTTCAAGAAAAATACAATATAGTATTCTGCTAAATTAAGGAATTAAAATAGCAGTTATGTGAGGATGAACGGTGGTTTCTGATTATTTAGAATGAGTCAATTTTGACCCCTAAGATAGTGTTTTGAGGTAATATGAGGTAATTGTGCAGCAATTTAACACGGAAGTGACAAATAAATTACATGTCTTTGAGTGTAAATTCTATAGATGTGCCTTCACCTACTGTAGAAGATATCCAGATACTTCCTCCGTGCAATTCGACAATTTTCTTACTCATGGCAAGTCCTATTCCTACACCTTCTTTATCATCTTTGTCCAATTTATGATAGAGCAAGAAAATCTTTTCAAAGTAGTCTTCTTCTACTCCTACACCATTATCAGACACTGTGAATAGGTATTCTCCCTCATTGCGTTTTACAGTAACGTCAACAATAGGTGGTTTGCTGTCATTATAACGAAGCGCATTGTGTATGAGGCGATAAAATAATTCGATAAAGTGTTGCTTTTGACCTAATACGGTGGGCAATTCTTGGATGTTAATAATAGCATTTTTCTCTTTGATAATGTCTTCTAAACCTCTGACGGCACGTTTAACAACATCGTTGAGATTGACGTTTGTGGGAGCCTTGTCTTTAATCCCGAGTACAACATACCGCAGTAGCTCGTCCAGCAAATCTCCCATGCGATGGGTGGCATCCATTATGAATTCAAAGTATTCACTAACTTCCTCTTCTTCCGCTGTATGATATTTTCTATTTAATAATGAGGTAAAACTACCGATAGTGCGAAGCGGCTCTTTGAGGTCATGGGCAATAACTTTGGCGTATTGGCGTAAGTCATCACCTGCTGCTGCCATTGAGCGAGCTTGTGCTTTGTAGAAGTTGAGTTCTTTTTCTTTTTCTTCAAGGATTTCTTGGAGCCTTTCCTGCTGTTCTTTCTCTACAATGGCAATGCTGAGAGTTTCGGCTTTTTTGAGTAATGCGTTAGCTGTTTCGAGGTCACCTTGTACTTCATAATATGCGATTTTATCTCGCAGAATATGAAGTTCTAATAAGTCGAAATTGTGTTCGCGCGATTGATCTAATGCACTTTTATTGATTGTATGCGCCTGCTCGTGCAGACCTTGTTTGGAATAAGCCTTTGCTCTTTTTTGAGTGAGTAATACCGTATTGAATTTGAAGCCGTAAGTGTTGGCTATTTCAGCAGCATGTTCATAGGTGGCTTGTGCTTCTTTGTAGTGTTCGAGATTAAAAAGGACATCTCCCGAACGCATAATTGCTATGGCAGCAAAATACGGGTCCGGATACAAATAATGCACTTTCAGGGCTTTTGCATAAAAATTAAGTGAAAGTCCATATTTTTCTTTGGCAAAATTGATGTCACCGATAACAATCAGGTTTCGCATCATTTGCTCGTAATTTTCGTTTTTCAGATTATAATTATAAGCCTTATCCGCATAATCAATGGCTTTGTCGTAGTCTCCTTTTTCCTTGTAAATCTCTGCTAATTTGGAGTATGCTTCAAAACAAAAACGCACATCATCCACACGCATTACTTTGAAGTAGTAGTCCAGTGCTTTTTCGTAATTTGTTTGTTGGATACTAATTTCTCCGATTCTGGTTTGAAAGCGAGCAGTAAATTCAGGGTTATTTATGGTTTCACTGATATACAATCCTTGAGCATAGTACATCAGTGCTTCTTGGTAGTTACCCAATTTATAATGATGAAACCCCGTAGCATGGATATATTTTAGCTCCGTGATTTTGTCATTGTCCCGAATGGCGCGTGTAATCCCCCAATGTGCTATTCTAAAGTACTTTTCATTACTTAGATCCTTCTTCACATAAAGCATATTTGCCACTTCAATGGCTTCATAACCGGTATATTGGTTAAACGCTCCTCTGATATCAGAAGTGAACAAGTCGTACTTAAGATTAAAGTCCTTGTCGTATATCATTTTGGAGAGATTAAGTATTCTTTGTGCCCTTGTATTGTAAAGGCATATTTATAATCATCAATATTGAGTTCAAAATAGGGGTGAATTAGTTACCACAAATATTGCTTTAATATTTCAATTTTTTGTAAACAATGTGGGTTTTATTGTACGAATCTATCTAAAATATTCTACTTAAACAAAATTTAAATATGATGTTTTGAAAAATTAAAAAAAATACAAAAAAAACGGCTATCTCATCTTCGGGAGACAGCCGTTTGATTTATTTTATCAAAACCACATCCTCATAAAGAGGTTGTTGTGTTTTCCTCTCTTAATTCAGTAGTTCGTATATACCCGCTATCCCCTGTCCGCCGCCTACGCAGGCAGTTACCATGCCATACTTCTGATTGCGGCGACGCATTTCATTAAATAGTTGTGTGGATAATTTTGCGCCGGTACATCCCAGAGGATGCCCTAAGGCAATTGCACCGCCATTAGGATTCACGATTTCGGGATTCAATCCTGCCTCGCGAATAACTGCCAATGATTGTGCGGCAAAGGCTTCGTTTAATTCTATTTGTTCAATATCATTGAGTTGTAGCCCTGCTTGTTTGAGTGCTTTCGGAATGGCTGCACATGGACCAATACCCATGAAAAGCGGCTCAACACCTGCTACAGAACATGATACCAAACGAGCGATAGGTTCAAGGTTCAATTCCTTCACCATGCGCTCACTCATCACAAGTACGAAGGCTGCTCCATCAGACATCTGCGAGGAATTACCTGCTGTGACGCTGCCTCCTTGTGCAAATACAGGGCGCAATTTTGCCAAGCCCTCCGCAGTTGTGCTTCGTCTTACACCTTCATCTTCACTGACTGTATATTCGCGCTCCTTGCGTTGGTTGTCTTCAAAATATACTTCTTTAACGTGTACAGGTACGATTTCGTCTTTGAAGAAGCCTTTATCTAAAGCATTTGCTGCTTTCTTGTGAGAATTGTATGAAAACTCATCTTGGTCTTCTCTCGAAACATTATACTTATGCGACACCTGTTCGGCAGTTATCCCCATACCGACGATATAATCCGGGTGGTCTTTTGCTGTTTCGTAGTTCGGTGCCAATTTGTAACCCGTCATCGGAATCACACTCATACTCTCTGCTCCTCCGGCGATATAGACTTCGCCCATTCCTGCTTTGACCTTTGCTACAGCTATCGAAATCGTCTCCAAACCCGAAGCGCAATAACGATTGACTGTCATGCCCGGTACAGGTTTTCCGAGTGCGCGTAGCGAAATCTGACGCCCAATCTGTAAGCCTTGCTCCCCCTCAGGATTGGCGCAACCTACGATAACGTCATCCACTAAATGTGGATCTAAATTTGGAGTCTGTGACATCATGTGCTTGATGACATCTACAGCCAAATCTTCAGAGCGAACAAAGCGGAATCCGCCCTTCTTTGCTCTACCGACAGCTGTACGGTATGCTTTTACGATATATGCATCCATTTTGTTACATTTTTAACGTAGCACAGGCTTCCAGCCTGTACTTTTATTTTTTCTTAAAAAAACAAATCAAACGCATGGCACGGGCTGGAAGCACCGTGCTACGTTTATGTTTAATTTCTTAATGGCTTATTTGTACTTAGCATGTGTGAAATACGCTCAATCGTCTTAGGCTCAGTAACGAGGCTCAAGAAGGCTTCGCGCTCAATATCCAATAAATATTGCTCGGTTACTTTCTGTGGATAAGACAAGTCTCCACCACAGAGGACGTAAGCCACTTTCTTAGCAATTTTAATGTCATGCTCACTTGCGTAATTACCGAATTGAAGGCTCGAAGCTGCTGCATAAAGCGCACCCAAACCTGTACGACCCAAGACCGTAATATCATCACGCTGAATGGGTTGGGTGTAATCGTCTGCAAGGCGTAAGACTTCTTCTTTAGCTTCTGCAATTGTACGAGAGGCATTCACTGAGACCTTATCGTAGCCCGGACGCAGGTAGCCAAATTCAAAGGCTTGCGGACCGGAAGTGGCTACGCTTGCCAATGCAATTGTTTTAAATTTTTCAATTAAAGTCGGTATCTGTACATCGCCTTCAAAGAAAGCATCGCTCGCGCGTAGCGCAAACTCTTTTGTACCACCACCGCCGGGTATCAACCCAACACCAACTTCGACAAGACCTATATATGATTCGGCAGAAACGACAGCCGCATCGCAGTGCATAATCGTCTCACAACCACCACCAAATACAAAGCCTTGTGTAGCTGCTACCACAGGAATGCTCGAATAACGACAACGCATCGTCGTTTGTTGGAAGATATTGACTGCTTCGTCAAGCTGCTTGGTATCACCGCCCATTGCCATCATACCAATCATACCGAGGTTGGCACCTACAGAGAAGTTGGTGGCATTATTACCGATGACTAAGCCTTTCCAATCTCCACTTTCTGCCATCTCAATCGCGTGATTCATGCCGCGTAATACGAACTCACCCATTGAGTTCATTTTGCTTCTAAATTCGCAGAGTAAAACACCATCGCCGATGTCGTGAATCGCACAACCTTCATTACTCCAGACGGTAGATTTTTCACGAATATTATCCAAGATAATGAAGCTCTCCGTACCCGGAACGGTTTGGTAGGCTTTTGCTCCTACATTATAATAGGTTGGTTTGCCATCTGCTGTTTGGTAGAAAGTGGTATTGCCCGAAGCAATCATGTCTTTTACCCATTGACCAATGGTGTAACCCGCTTCTTCACAGAGTTTTACACCCTTTTCCACACCAATCATATCCCAATACTCAAATGGTCCTACATCCCATGCAAAACCTGCTTTAAGGGCATCATCAATACTGTATAAATCATCCGCTATTTCAGGAATACGATTTGAAACGTAAGAGAAAAGTCCGAGTAGAGATTGGCGTACCAATTGACCACCTTTATCCTCTGCATCAAACATGCCGCGTACTCTGTCAGCGAGTTTTTCGTGACCTCTGTTCGCGCCGATACTTTCAAGTCTTACCTTGCGTTTTTCTACGTATTCTAAAGTTTCTAAATCAAGCGCGAGTATAGTTTTCTTACCATCTGCACCACGTTGTTTTTTGTAAAAACCTTGTCCTGATTTGTCGCCGTAAAATTTATTGTCGATGAGGAATTTCATGTACTTCGGCATCGAAAACGAACTTGCTTGCTCGTCATCCGGGCAATTATCGACAATGCCTTGTGTCACCTTTACAGATGTATCGTGTCCGACCAAATCACCTAAGCGGAACGTACCCGTTTTTGGTCGTCCGATGAGTGGTCCCGTTAATTTATCTACTTCTTCAATCGTTAAGCCGATTTCGGTGGTGAGTTGTTGGATTTTTGCCATCGCATATACACCTACGCGATTGGCGATGAAAGCCGGCGTATCTTTGGCAAGTACGGTGCGCTTACCGAGGAATTTGTCGCCATATTCCATAAAGAAATCGATCACCGCAGGGTCGGTTTTTTCCGTAGGAATCACCTCCAACAAACGTAAGTAACGCGGTGGATTGAAGAAGTGTGTACCGCAGAAATTTTTGCAAAAATCTTCGCTGCGCCCTTCGGTCATCATGTGAATCGGAATACCCGATGTATTTGATGTGACGAGCGTACCGGGTGTACGGTATTTTTCGACATTTTCAAAGACCTGCTTCTTGATGTCGAGTCGCTCAATGACGACTTCAATTATCCAATCGCAGTCTTTGATTTTTTCTAAATCGTCATCGAAATTACCGGTTTCGATACGTCCTACGTAGTCTTTGCGATAGAAAGGGGCGGGTTTGGCTTTGGTGGCTGCTTTGAGTGCGCCGTTGACGATGCGGTTGCGCTGTGCAGCACTTTTACGCTCCTCGTCTGTGATGTCAAATGGCACAATATCCAATAACAACACATCCAAACCAATATTGGCGAAATGCGCCGCAATGCCCGACCCCATCACACCGGAACCGAGTACAGCGACTTTACGAATTTTTCTACTCATTTTTATTTAGTTAGTAGTTCATGGTTCATGGTTCATAGTTTTGATGTGGTAATGATATAAATGTGTGAATGGTAAATATTGTTTTGTGAAAGAGTTTTAGCATTATCTCATTACTAA
>JAHDEO010000652.1 GCA_020628725.1 Saprospiraceae bacterium | reverse complement strand
TGGATAGCATTGTGTGAGAGATTGCCAAGAAAAATATATGTCGTGCAAGTGACAACACCATATGAGTTGAGTATATAAATTTAAGATACTACAGCAATTTTTCCCCTCGTCCAATAACAAATAAAAAGTTTAAATCGCTTCATGACTAACCTCTCCAAAACTTGCGTTCTGATTTTTCCGCACATAAAGACATTTTACACACTTAAATCTAATTACACATGGAAAAGTATTGGGTTATGTCTAATATAGATGTATACAAAATCCTATGCCCAAGAAAAACAAAAAGATACCACCAAACATACGGAAAGAAATACAGCAAAGAAGATGTTATATATTTTGAAAATACAAAAGATAGAAACGTCTATCTGGTCAGCGGCGGCAAAGTTAAACTCATTAATTACGACGAAAGCGGTAATGAAGTCGTTCGGCAAATCATCAAAAAAGGCGAACTATTCGGGGAAAATTTATTACTGGGAGAATCTATCAGAGAGGAATTTGCTGTATCCTGCTCAAATAAGACCACTGTCTGCGATGTCAACGTCAGCATCATGCACAAACTCATGCGTGAAAATCCACGATTTTCTACCACCGTATATAAATGCCTTGCCTTCAGAATCAAAAAAATGAGTAGAAGATTAGAACTACTCATTGGCAAAGATGTCACCACAAGAATCGTCGCTTTCATCTACGACATGTATAAAGAATGTAATGAGGTCAATGTCTGTAACGTCCTTACACAGAAGGAAATAGCCTGCCTATTAGCTACTTCACGCGAATCTGTTGCACGAGTATTTAATGATTTGAAAGAAAAAAATATCATTGAATACGATAGAAAAAAGATATATATCAAAGACTTGCAAACCCTTCGTCAAATGTCGGGAATGTAAATCTAAAAAGTGATACAGGTTCATCATTGATTTTTTTTAAATTTTATCCTCCAGCGGTCTTATGAATTTCAGCACAATTTGGCGTTAAGAAATTCATCAAACCTTAACTTTTGGTTCTTTTTGTCAAGAAAAAGGACAAACCAGATACTAATTTATCTTCCTTCCTTACAACATATTCTCCAAACAAAGTGTGATGCACCTCACATTTCCAAAAAAATAAAGTATTCACCTTTGCGATGTACTATTTAATTAATCATTAAACAGCGCATCATGAATACTACAATCAGCTTGGTTGCTGCCTCCTCACAGGCACGGCAACCCGAATCACCTACGCACTCGCGGCGCGATTTGATATTCTCCAAAGCCGCCATGTCCAATCTTTCATTATTGGACCAACACCTCTTTCAAAAATTCGGCACCGGTGCGATAACCGATGTACCTTACGATTGCATCCATCATGCATTTGAAGACCAAGTACGTGCGAATCCGACAGGTATCGCAGTGCGTCATCTCGACCAAGAAATCACCTACAAAGCACTCAACGACCAAGCCAATCTCATTGCCCTCGAACTCATCAAAAATGGAGTCAAACGAGGCGATAACGTCGGTATTTTTCTCAAACGCTCCGTTCCAATGGTCGCCGGAATCTTGGGCATTCTCAAAGCGGGAGCTTGCTACGTTCCGCAAGATGTCGTCATTGCTACCGATGAATATATGACGTATATCATCGAACAAGCAAACATTAACGTCGTCCTTACACTCTCACAATACCGCGATTTACTTCCCGATTTTTCTAATGGAAAATGTATCGAAATTGATACTTTTCTCACTGAAAATGAAGGAAATACAAATCCTGTATTAATTCCGAATGTAGAAACAGCAGCCGAGGATTTGTGCTATATGATTTTCACATCAGGCACAACGGGCAAGCCCAACGGCGTACAAGTCACACATGGCAATTTGTGTAATTTATTACTTACCAATCCGGGCAATCTCGGTATGCGTCCCGGCTTGAAGGTCAGCCAAATTCTTAATATCGCCTTTGATATGTCGGTTTGGGAAATATTGGGTTGTCTTTCTAATGGTGCTACATTGGTTATCCGAAATAAAGACATACAAGAAGCCATTTCGCAAGTCGATATTGTGATTTCCACGCCGTCTATCTTGGCAAAAGTAGATGCTTCTCAATGTCAAAATGTCAAAACCGTAGCCGTAGCGGGCGAGCCTTGTCCGCGTACATTGGCAGAGCGTTGGTCGGCATTTTCGGTCTTCTATAATTCTTGCGGACCAACCGAAATTACGATAGTCAATACCGCAGAACGCTTCTTTCCCGGTGACGAAATTCTCTCTATCGGACGACCCACGCCCAACAACACCGTGTACATTCTCGACGAAGATTTGAAGCCGTGCAGCATCGGCGAAGTCGGAGAAATGTGGGCGGGCGGCGATTGCGTCACCGCCGGATATATCGGCAACGAACAACTCACCACAGAACGCTACGTGGACGACCCGTTTTTGGGCAATGGACAAAAAATGTTCAGAACCAGAGACCTCGGACGCTGGACACGCAAGGGCGAATTAGAACACTTAGGCAGAACCGACGACCAAGTAAAAATCAAAGGTTTCCGCGTGGAACTCGACGCAATTTCAGCGGTCGTCGAAAGCCTTCCCGAATGTCGCAGAGCCGTCAGTTTGAAAATTGATAACGACACACTCGCTACTTTCACTACGCCACAAACACTTGATACAGAAGAAATTATCAATGCTGTATCCGAAGCATTACCATATTATTATGTTCCAAAAATAGTCATCCCAATGGAAGCACTCCCAATGACAGACAGAGGAAAAATTGACAAACGTGAATTGCTTCGTCATGTTGAAGAATACAAAATAG
>JAHDEO010000651.1 GCA_020628725.1 Saprospiraceae bacterium | reverse complement strand
CTCATCACCGCCATGGGAACCTGTGAAGGAGATGACCTTACCTTAACAGCAAATAATATAGATGGGGTCGGTCCATACACATACAACTGGACAGGACCAAATGCTTTCTCTTCGACGGCTGAAAGCCCTGTGATTCCGGGATTAGCTCCGGTTAATGTTGGTACATACAACGTTACGGTAACAGATAGTGAAGGTTGTATTGCAACGAGTGAATTAGCTGTTACGACAGGCGAATTATTCTACGACATTGATGCCGTCAACCCTGATTGTGATGGCAATTTAGGTAGTATAGACATTACGGTGTCTAGTGGTGTTGGTCCATATACCTATTATTGGGAACAAGATGGCGTTCCGATTACGCTGGCAGATGATTGTAGCAACGGTCAATTCTCCTTCTTTGATATGGAACCGATTGCAGGAGATCAACCTACAGAAGCAGCGATTAATGCCGAAATGTATCAAGTTCAGGGAGCAACCCTATCGGTCAGTGCGCCTGTGCTGAATGGTGCAGGTACGACGCTGGATGAAGATAATATTGAAAATGCACACCTCAGCACAGTATATGCATTACGTACAGGATATTCTCAGACGATACAAGGTGGAGTTGGCGGTGCCAATGTCACGCGTACATGGTCATTTAGTGAGCCTGTTTGTAATGCGACGATGTTCTTCAATGATTTGGATAGAAATGATGAAGTAGTTATCAATGCAACTCTTTCTGGAGGCGCACCGCTTGATTTGAGTAGTGCATTCACGATTGCTGATCCGGCAAATACTTGTGTTTCTTATACCGCTATAAATACATGGACATCTACCTGTGTACCTCCTACACCGAATTTGAATGATTCAGATGATGGAGGTTTCTTCATTACTTTCCCCGGATGTATAGATGAAGTTGAGATAGTATTTTATGATCGTACAGATCCCAATGCAGGAGGTACTACCGGAGGTTCATATTCTGTTAATTTCGAACCTATCTGTGATTATCTTGAAGATTACAGCAATCTAGATCCGGGTACTTACACCATAGTTGTTACAGATTCTAACGGCTGTGCAGGTACACAAACTGTTGTCCTCCAAGAGCCTAACTGTAACTGTGATATAGAACTTACAGCAGATGTCATACAACCTAATTGTGACGGTACAATAGGAAATATTGATATTACAGTCAATAGCGGTACGCCACCATATGCTTACGATTGGACGCAGGATGGCAATCCTTACGTGCTGGATCCTACATGTAGCAATGGACAATTGACCTTCTTTGATTTTTGTGCAGTTGAAGGTCAATCTCCGACCGATTTTGCCATTAACAATGAAACATATATTATACAAGGTGCAACTCTTACAGTGAGTCCGCCTATGCCTATGGGCGGAGCAACTACCGATGAGGATGTCATTAATGACTCGCACCTCGGAGGGTTATGTGCTTTACGAACAGGTGTTTCACAAACCGCAGTTGGTAGTGTCGGCGGGCAAAACATGACCCGTACATGGACATTCAGCGAACCTGTTTGTGATTTGAACATGTTCTTTAATGACTTGGATAGAAATGATGAAGTTATCATCAATGCAAGTCTTGCGGGAGGTGCACCCATCGACTTGAGCAGTGCATTTACAATAGCCGATCCTGCAAACACCTGTGTTTCTTATACAGGCAGTAATACCTGGCGCTCCATTTGTCCACCTCCTACAGCGAATTTGAATAATTCAGATGATGGCGGTTTTTATCTGACTTTCCCCGGCTGTATAGACGAAATAGAAATTATTTTCTATGACTATACCGATCCGGCTGCGGGTGGTACAGATGGTGGTTCTTACTCCGTCAACTTTGAAAATACATGTGATTATGTAGAGGATTTAACAAATGTTGAACCGGGTGACTACACAGTTATCGTGATTGATTCACTTGGTTGTTCAGATACTTTAGATATTACAATAAATGAGACGGATTGTATTTTTGATTTAGCATTAACAAAATCATTAAGTGCCGGAGAAAGTGAATACGTGGCACCTGGTGACACCGTTACTTTTGATGTAACAGTTACAAATCAAGACACCTCTACAGCATACAATGTATTGGTGAATGATTACGTTCCTGCAGGCTATACTTTTGATGCTGCATTGAACCCCACATGGAATGCAGATAGCGATGGCGACGGCAATCCTGATATAACGCTTGCTGGTCCGGTATCACAAGGCACACCGCAAACGGTACAGATTACCTTGATAATCAACGACCCGTTTACGGCTACGCAAGATGACTTGGTGAACGTTGCAGAGATAGCAAGTTTTGAAGATATAGATGGTAACAGTTCATCAGATGGAACACTCACCGATGCTGATAGTACTCCTGATACAAATCCAACCGACGATGCAGGTGGTACACCCGGCGGTCCTGACGATGATTTTATAGACGGTGACGGAACAGGTGCACCGGGCGATAGCACGGCAGCAACGGATGAAGATGATCAAGACCCTGCTTTCGTAACGATATTCGATTTAGCATTGACAAAAATGCTAAGTGCAGGTCAGAGTCCATATATAGCACCCGGCGATGTAGTAAGTTTCGATATTACAGTTTATAATGACGGTACAGTACCAGCATACAATACATTGGTAAATGATTACGTACCCGCAGGCTACACCTACGATCCGGCAGCGAACCCATTATGGGGAGATGCAGACGCAGACGGTAATCCTGACCAAACGATAGCAGGACCAATCGCACCGGGTGGTACAGAGACCTTGACAATTGTCTTGACTGTAAATGACCCATTCACAGGCACACAAG
>JAHDEO010000650.1 GCA_020628725.1 Saprospiraceae bacterium | reverse complement strand
GAAAACAGTAGAAGACATATTATTGCTTGGCGACCCGCGATTATATGAGGTCTGCGAACCTGTGAAGCGGGATGAATTGCCTCTTGTGACAGGTTGGGTGGCAGATCTGCATAATGCGATGGAAGATATTCGGCGTAAATATCAATTTGGACGTGGTATCGCTGCGCCACAGCTTGGTATTATGAAGCGGTTGTTTTATCTCAATTTAGATAAGCCTTATGTCATCATTAACCCTGAAATACATGATGCAAGCGAGGAAATGTTTGACTTGTGGGACGATTGTATGAGTTTTCCGAATTTATTGGTGAAAGTTCGACGTCACCAAGCCCTTACCTTACATTATTTAGATGAAAATTGGGAAGCACAGGCATGGCGTGTACAAGATGATATTTCTGAACTCATTCAACATGAATATGACCATTTAAATGGTGTACTTTGCACAATGCGAGCCATTGATGAGCAGTCTTTTAAATGGAAACCTAATCCGAGTTGACGAAAATTAATAAAGTCTAATCAATCGTCTTTCTGAATTTTTTCGCTTTTGCCGGAAGTCGTAAATTGTTGCAATTTTATTTATTTTGTGAATATTTTTTTGATAAACAATGGTTTATACTACAAACGGGGTAAATTTCGGAAAATGCCGCAACCCCGTAATGACTGCTTTAGCTGTCAAGTGAAATGAAGATAAATTACATTTTACGGATTTTTAGTCTTTTAAAAATTAAAACAATAACACACTTAACAGCTAAAGCTGTCATTACAGTTTTCCGAAATTTATGCCGTTCAAAGTATAACCAAAACGAAATAGAATAAAATATGCAAGACGATAATAAAATAATGACGCTACATCCACAGGGTAAAAAGGGTGTCAACATCCTCAAACGTCGCTATGATACTATCAAAGATTTTATGCTTGATACTATCAAAGCACATGGCGAAATTTCCTATTCAGATTTGAATGATTTGGCAGTAGATAAATTGACGGATACATTCGACGGGAAAGTGCCGTGGTATGTTGTAACCGTCAAATTGGACCTTGAAGCACGAGGTGTTATCGAACGTGTGCCGAAAACGAGTCCGCATAAGGTGAGGATGAAGACGTAATATTTTTAAGAAGTCAGAGGTCAGAACGCGCTGCTGTCAGAAGTCAGATGAGTAACTCAAGTTGCGGATAAACCGCCAACTTGAGCAAATTCCAAATTCCAAGCACCAAATTCCAATGAAATATTATCGGAACACGTCAAAATTGGAATTTGGGATTTGTTTTTTGGAATTTTTCAAGTTGTCCGCAACTTGAACTAAATACATATGATATCTGACAATGAAATGGTCTGACCTCTGACAGCGAAGCGTTCTGATTTCTATTAGCTCTTTACAAATTTCTTCGTTATCATTGTATCACCTGCGACTAATCTTACAAAGTAAAATCCTGATGCCAATTCACTGACATTCAAGCGAACTTCTTGGGTATCGCCTGCGCCTTGCGTGTATTGTTGCAAGATTTTACCATTGATATCAACAATATACAATTCTGCAACAGCAACTTCCTCTAATGTATATACGATAGTCATTTCGTTATCTACGACATTAGGCTGAATCTGTAGGTCGTTGGCAACGCCATTTGTTTTATTATACCAATCATTATTGGGCTGTGTCAACTGAGCGAGACCACCACTGATACAGAAGTTATTCGTCTCAGAAGTACCAAATCGACCACCGCCCGAAGCGAGTACTGTGCCATTAGCATCTGTCAATGTGTAATTACCGCAGTTGGAAGCTACACGTGGTACGCCGTTGAATACACCACCAAGTCCTGTATTAGCAATGTTGATACCTGTCAATACGGTAGCGGTACGACGCGGACACATCCCGTCGTTGCCGGAATCCATAAAAGTCAAATCATAACATCCATCAGGCAAACAAGAAACATCCGGTAAAGGAAGATTAGAATTAGCCAAGCCTGCGCCATAGACATTACCACCTGATGAAGCAACGACAGCACCCGTTGCGTCTGTGATTTCCCAACTGGTCTGTGTAGGTGCGCCATCAAAATTAATATCGAGGTCTATACCTGCACATGCGGGCGCATTATCACATTGAAGGTTGTTGTCAGTATCTTCGTATACTTTGATGTTTCTAAAATACGAATTACCGTTGCCTGTTGCGTCATCATCGGCAGTCAATACAAGGTATTGGAATGTACCGGATACGCCATTCGCGCCTAGGTCAAGTACAAATGTTTCCCAATTGCCACTACCGGAATAAGTTGCGTTGTTGAAATCTCCGGTATATCCTTGATTTCCATATACCACCATACGTACGTCCGGTGTTGCAATCAAATCGTTGTCAAAACCAATTTCGTGAATTTCACCTTGTTGAGTACTTCTAAATTCAAATTCGAGAACAGTACTTGCAGTAATGATGTAATTGCCGCTGATGGCTTTCCAGCCGTTGCCTGTGATGAAAGCCGTTGCACCGGCATCTTGAACTGTTCCTGTACCCTGGTCATTGCCGCCATTATCATAGCTTACCAATGGCGTAGCGTTGAAATCCACATCAGGACAAGATTCGGGCGGACAAGCCGCACAATCAGGACCACCGCAGTCTGTAGCTATTTCATTTCCATTGAGAATACCATCGCTACATGTTGGGCATGGCGCACAATCGCCGCCACAGTCTACGCCTGTTTCGCCGTTATTTTGCATACCATCACTACATGCCGCGTTTTGCAATTTTAATAAATACAAACCTGCTGTAGAACCTTCTATATCGCTCATCGCAATTACACCACTTCCG
>JAHDEO010000649.1 GCA_020628725.1 Saprospiraceae bacterium | reverse complement strand
GAGAAAATATTTATCCTAATAAACTCCATAAACTAAACACCTACCTCGTAATGATAAACTTCTTCACCGCTTGCCATTCATTAGATTGTATGGTGCAGAAATACATCCCTGCCGGAAGGTCGGAGACATCCACATCCAATATCTGTGTATCTCCGAACAACTCAATGTCGGTGATGTATTTTACCAATTTACCATGATTGTCATACACCTGTATTTGTGCCTGTGTGGGGTCAGAGATTTCGCAGGTCAGATGTATGGTGTGTGTGGCAGGATTTGGGTAGAGGTTGACGATTATTTCGGTGGAATGTTCTTGTTTTTGTCCGCCGCTACAATCTTCGATTAGAATATCATCTATGAATACACGGTCATTATTAGCTGAAGCATCACAACGCAAACGAATGACGGTTGAGTTACTCAAATTATTGAGTGTTATCGTTTCATCGTATCGTGTACCATTGGTGAAATTTGTACCTGATACCCACGTCTGCAAAGTGGTGAAAGTGCTACCGCCATTATTCGATATTTCCAACATAAAATCCTCGCCCGTCTCCATACTGGTGGCTATAAATGAGAAACTTAATTCCAGTGAATTATAGGCACTCAAATCCAGCACATCGGTATAAATTGAAGAAGCTGTGCCCGAATTGTCGCGTAGGCGTACTGCGTAACTTCCTGTATTAGCGTAAGATGCGGAAAGGGAGACATCGCTGCCACCGTCGTTCCAGATTATCCAGTTGCCTTCAAAACTTTCGCTGTTGTAAGTTGTGCAATCGTCGCAGGCGTTGGGTATGCAAGGGTCATTATCATTGGTGTCTTCGCCTATGCATAAGCCGTCATTGTCTGCATCTGTGTAAGTGCCGCCGACACAATTGCAGTCGGCATCGTAGGTCGCGCCTGTCGTGCAAATATCGTTATCATCACAAGTTTGTCCTTGCTGCGGACAGTCCACGCCGTTATTGCCACCGGATGCTTCGTCTGCTCCGATGTCGATGCCTGATGTTCTGTTGTCACAATCAATATCTACGCTTACTTCGCTTAGTGGCGTACCTGCATCTACGATACCTGCGGGTGTGCCTACAAGGTGATAATCATGATTGGCGGCATCCGCAAAAATATTTAAATTGGATACGGTATAATTGTCGTCCGTATTGGCGGCAGAGGCTCCGTTTCGTGGAGCAACATTACCTGTGACCAGATTGTTCGTAATACGCACATTGGTGGTTGCGGTATATCTGTATTCGATTGAATTAGGGTAGTTTTCTGTAATGACGGTGTTATTATAGATTTTTGTGTTAGGTGAATGCTCAACAGCAATACCGACGTCACGGTTGGTATGTACAAAATTATTCATAATCAATCCGCCTGTATTTCCGTTTTCAAAACCATCGCCTAAACCAAATCCGATACCTCTGTCGCTATTCATAATTTGATTGCTGATTACGGTAATATTTTCACAAACTCGCCAGAAGTGTATGGCGTGTTCGGCAAGCAAATACTCAGGTGAACGAAAACCTTTGAATACGTTATTTTGCACCAACCAGTCTTTAGACCTGTGAGCATCTATACCACAGGTATAATATTGATAAGCAATACCCGCCGTAAATTCAAATTCACAACAAGCTACCGTGCCTCTATCGGCAAATAAATCTCCTCCGCCGGATACTTTCAAAAACTGCTCGTTGGCATCTACAAATCGAACATTGATTGCCGTAAAATCATCTGCATCTGCATATGTATTTTGTTGTGCATTGTATTGATTGCTATGTACTTGAATGGGGTGATAATACACCTCGCCAATGGTCATATGAGCTACCGTAAATCTATCTGCCGAAACATTAAATATGTGTGTAACATTAGCATTATCCCAACCTAAACCTTTAATAATTACATCATCGCGGTTGCCCGTGGCTCCCATAATGGTGAGGTCTGCCATGTTTTCACCGATAAACGTCAAATTAGTGGTCAATACATATGTGCCGGGGGCGACTATAATGGTCATATTGCCGTTTTGGGCGTTGGCTTGATCGATGGCAGCTTGGAGTTGGGCAACATTGCTTACAGACACGGTATTGCCGGGTTGTGCTACTTCAGGGCAATCACATGCGCCGGACGGTGGCGGTGGTGGCGGCGGCGGAGTTCCGCAATCGACTTTTACCAAACTGGCAAAATCTATATAGGTATTGGCTGTATTTCCACCAAAATTAAAATCAAAATTAATATTAGTATCGGTAGGACTATTCATGGTGAAAGTCCGGCTAAATTCCTGCATGTTTGTATTCAGGTAGAATGTTTCTAAGAAGTAAGCCTCATAAGGCGCATCTCTCATTCCAACATATAAACGTAAGGGACGACTCGCATCAGCTCGCGCTCTAAATGTAATGGTGTAAGTTGCTCCTTGTTCGAGTGTAATGTTTTGATTACCTTGAGAAAAACCAATTTCCCACGGATTGGTGGCAGAAATGATGTTGGTGATATTGGCGATTCCATTCACAGATGCTATATTACATCCCCAGTTTACCCAATTATTTAAATTATTATCAAAATTTGTATTGGTTAATAATTCACACTCATCACCACCGCAAGGATTGGGTATGCATGGGTCATTATCATTCGGGTCGAGGGCGGCACATACGCCGTCGCCGTCTGCGTCCTGACTGGTTCCGCCTGTACAATTGCAGTTGTTATCGTAGGTTTCTCCTGTTGTACAATCATCACCGTCATTACATGCTGTACCGATTATTGCATCATTTGTACCGGGGCAAGCATCATTGGCATCGCATACGCCGTCTTGGTCTGC
>JAHDEO010000108.1 GCA_020628725.1 Saprospiraceae bacterium | reverse complement strand
GTCCATATCGCTCTTGGGGGAAGGAACGCCAAATACATCACAAAGTAAATTGAGCGAAGTATAGTTTTTGAAATCGCCGAATTTCCACAATTCGAGGGTGTCGAGGAAGTGAGAAAGCTCCCAGGGTTTTTTGCCGTGAATTTGGAGTTTGCTCGGAAGTGGGAGTTGGTTGATAATCATTCGACGGCAGATATATGGAATATCAAACTCCTTGATATTATGCCCACAGAGGTAATAAAAACGCGGTGTATTGTCGAGTAATTTGGCAAAATCAGTGAGCAAAGCAGCTTCATCTTCACTGCAATATGATTTGAGTCGAAAAGTAAGGTCGCCGTCTGCTTCCGGCGCGATAAAGCCGACTGAAATACACACAATTTTACCGAACTCAGCAAAAATTGCTGCTCGTTCTGTGTAGCTGTCCTTAGGTTCGGGTTGCTCATCGTTGCGGCGGTTGATTTGTTCGGATTTTTTTGTCCATAGCTCTTGGGTACTTTCGGGAAGTTCGTCAAAATCGGCTTTGCCGCAAACCGTTTCCACATCAAGAAAAAGTATCGAAGGTAATTTTATTGTTTCTATCATGTTTAGCGTATAGTTTGGTCGTTTATGAATCCATAGGAATGGAATATAACGAAATATTTGTCAAGCGACAAAGATAAGATTTCGCAATAAATATTTGATAGAAGTGTTTTAGAATGAGATATTTTCAACATTCACAAAACCAATTTTCGTGAAACATATCATTCAAATTACGCTCACAACCGCCGTTTTTCTCTTGTTGATTTTCGTCATAAAAAATACCTTCTTCAAAGAAAAGAATTGTCTTGGTGATTATCCTGAAATTATCAAAAAATATAATTTGGAAGGGAAATATGATACGGCGAGGTGGGAATTATACGTACTGAATTGCATATTGGAGCCTGATTATTTGGTTTATAATGATAACGAGTTTAATAAAATAACGTCTTACAAACCTCTCGGAAAAGACTACTGGACTTTTAACCCTAAATATGAAGATGAAATGGCATTAAGAAAGGCGGTTGGAGATGATAAAGTAGTGAAATATATCGAGTGTGGTTTAGAACCATTTGCTCTGGATTCTTCTGAAATTTACAAGAAAGGAAGAGAAATTAGGTTAACATTTTTTCCACAAACGGAACAACATGGATTTCTCCAGAAACTAAGAGGGAAATATTCATATACGATTATATTTGAGAATGATACGATTAAAAAGGTTGGAATGAATGATTATGTTGAAATGACTTATTCACAAGAACGTAGTGCGGATTTGAATCTTAAATTTGAAACCTACCTAAAAGAAAACTACAACATCGCCTACTGCTGGCTCAAACAATACTATGAAAAGCACAAAAAAATTAATCTCGCTCAATAGCTATTGAAGATTGACTTTTTTTCCCAAACCTCTCAGCGGTTTCTATGAGTTTCTGTCGTTTTTCTTCAAAATTTTCACTATTGATTAATTCGAATAATTCCTTTTGAAGTTTGAGTTGATTGATAGTGAGAACGAGTTTTACTTTGTCTTCTTTTTCTTGGATAAGATTAGAATACAGCGTTTTATTCAAAGCATTAATCAGTGAATCCAACACTTGATATCTACTTTTCATAGAACTGTCAATTTTATCATAATCCATTGAAATGACATTAAACAGATGTTGGGATATATCGGTGATGTCCGCTTTCGAGAAAGCGTTACTTTTACTTACTAAAAGGTCTAATCTACTCATTTTCAATTTCTTCTAAAATAATTTCAACAATACGCTCTGATTCATCTACACTCAAAACTTGGAAAGCACTTTTACTCTTAAACAACACCTCCTGCTCATAGTCATACTTGGAATACATTTCTATTTCTTTTCCTGTCTTTGAGATAATACTCATTATCACACTCGCTCTACTGTATTCATTTGCGGTCAATTGCGACTTACTCGAAGATGTAAATGCCAATTCAATAATTTTGTCATTATTTCTGAAAGCACTTTTATACCTTTCTATTTGACGCTGACTCAACTCTATGCCTCTGTGAACGATTTCTTCATAATTTGGGAGTTTATCAAGGACTTCATTCAGATATTTTTCATATTCATTTTCTTTTCCGTTTATGAGGTCTTCGTTAAGTTTTTCATAACCTTCAATTGTGTAATAATATATCAACGTTTCTTCGTAGACATTCAGTTCATTTGAAGGGTTATTTCTGCGCTTTTTCCTTACTTGCTCTAGTTCCACACTCAATCTTCGTTCAACATATTCCTTTAACATTGATTTATGGTTCAGTTGATAACAAAGTTAAATTTAGGCTTTTTTATGGTGAAAACAAAACAGAGTCATGAAAAATAGGCGCATAATTATGGGCTTGAAATGAGTTACACATAGAAAATATCCCTGAATTTCAATACAAAATTCCCTATCTTCACCCCCAAATTAATATAGGAAAAATGCAAACATTAGATACCTACCTCAACACCCACAAAGACCGTTTTCTAAACGAATTATTAGACTTACTCAAAATCCCGTCCGTGAGTGCCGATTCAGCGTTTGCGGCGGATGTCGCGCGTACTGCGGAGTTTGTGCGGGATGCGCTCGTGGCTGCAGGTGCGGATAATGTGGAGATTTGCCCGACGCCGGGGCATCCAATCGTATATGGCGAGAAGATTGTGGATGAAAAATTGCCCACTGTTTTGGTGTACGGACATTACGATGTGCAGCCGCCCGACCCGCTCGATTTATGGACTTCGCCACCTTTCGAGCCGGTGATTAAAAAGACGAAACTGCATCCCGAAGGCGCGATTTTCGCACGCGGCGCATGTGACGATAAGGGACAGATGTATATGCACATCAAGGCATTTGAGATGATGATGAAAAATGATGCACTACACTGCAATGTCAAGTTTATGATTGAAGGCGAAGAAGAGGTCGGTTCGGACAATCTCGGTCCATTTATCGAAGCCAATCGGGAGCGACTTGCGGCGGATGTCTGCTTGGTATCCGACACGTCGATTATTGCGAATGATGTACCGTCGATTACAACGGGCTTGCGTGGCTTGAGCTATGTGGAGGTGGAAGTGACAGGTGCAGATAGAGACTTGCACTCCGGCGTTTATGGCGGTGCGGTAGCGAATCCGATTAATGTGCTGTCGAAAATGATTGCCTCCATGCACGACGAAAATAATCACATCACCATCCCCGGTTTTTACGATGCCGTAGAGACGGTTAGCGATGCCGAACGTGCCGAGATGAACAAAGCCCCATTCGACCTCGAATATTACAAAAAGGACTTGCAAATCAACGATATACGCGGTGAAAAAGGTTACACAACTTTAGAGCGCACTTCTATACGTCCGACGCTTGATGTCAACGGTATGTGGGGAGGCTATATCGGAGAAGGTGCAAAGACGGTCTTACCATCAAAAGCGTTCGCTAAAATCAGTATGCGCCTCGTTCCGAATCAAAAAGATGAGGAAATTACAGAGTTGTTCCAAAAGCATTTTGAGAGCATCGCGCCCGACTCGGTAACGGTCAAAGTCACGCCGCATCATGGCGGCTTACCTGCGGTAACACCCACAGATTCAGTCGAATACAAGGCAGCAGCCAAAGCAATGGAACAAGCCTTCGGCAAAGCTCCACTACCACAAAGAAGCGGCGGTAGTATTCCGATTGTGTCTTTGTTTGAGAATATTTTGAACGTAAAAACCGTCTTGATGGGCTTTGGTTTGGATTCGGATAATATCCATTCGCCGGATGAGCATTATGGTGTTTTCAACTATTATAAAGGCATTGAAACGATACCGCATTTCTTCAAATATTATGCGGAAATGAAAGGATAACAAGTTCAAGTTCAAGAGTCAAGCGCAAGTTCAATTTTGATTTTTGGCTTTGCCAAAAAAATAATTTGCGCTTGAACTTGATACTTGCGCTTGAACTTGATTATGAGAAAATTATCATTAAAAGAACTCAATCGCGTCTCACCTGCTGAGTTCAAATTACAGGAAAAAACACCGCTGGTTATCGTTTTGGATAATGTGCGGAGTGGGCTGAATGTTGGTTCTGCCTTTCGCACGGGTGATGCTTTTGCCTGTGCGGGCGTGTATCTGTGTGGCATTACAGCACAGCCCCCACATCGGGAAATTCTGAAAACCGCTATCGGCGCAACGGAATCAATGAATTGGCAATATTTTGAAAAAACGACAGATGCTGTAAAACACTTACGTGAGGAAGGCTACACCATTCTCGCTATCGAACAAGCGGACGAGAGTGTGATGTTACAGGATTTTGAAGTGAAAAAAGATGGAAAATATGCCGTTGTTTTTGGCAATGAAGTGAAAGGAGTAGGAGAGGAGGTGATGCAAATGATTGATGCTTGTATTGAAGTGCCGCAATTTGGGACGAAGCACTCGCTGAATATTTCGGTGTGTGTGGGCGTGGTGGTTTGGGAGTTGTTTCGGAAAATAAAATATTGAAAACAGTCAATTTAAACGTTCGTCCAGCGTCCCTCAAATACCCACACAGCCGCCCCACACAACCAAATCTCCGAAAAACCTTCCTCGTTCGGCTGAAATCTCACCTCTAAATTTCCACCTTTTGTCTCTACCGAAATAGCATGACCTACACTATATCCATTTTCCAAATAATAAGCTAAAGCTGCTGCTGTCACACCCGTTCCACATGAGAGTGTTTCGTCTTCCACACCACGTTCGTAAGTGGCTACGCGGATGCCGTTTGTAGTAGGTTCGACGAAATTAACGTTGATACCATCGGCTTTGAAAGGTTCGCTATTTCTTATCTTTTTACCATCGGTAAATACATCAACTTCCGAGATGCTATCCACAAATTTAATGTAATGTGGTGAGCCAGTATTGAGCGTGTAAAAGCCTTCGCCAGATTCGGTTTGGCGGACATCGCTCATTTTTAATTCTACCGTTTGACCTGAAATCCGCGCTTCATGTTCTCCATCAATAGCTAAGAAAATTGTCTGATTATCAATAATTTGCAATTGGTGAGCAAATGCAACGATACAACGTCCGCCATTGCCACACATGCTGCTTTCACGCCCATCGGCATTAAAATAAATCATTTGAAAATCATAATCCGCATGATTACGCAGCAAAATCAAACCATCTGCGCCGATGCCAAATTTACGGTCACACATACGTGCGATGAGAGCTGTGTTGTCAATCGGAAATTGTGCGTTGCGGTCATCTATGATGACGAAATCGTTGCCAGTGCCTTGGTATTTTGTAAACTGCATACGGGTTGCGAGTTACGAGTTGCGGGTTACAAGTTGCGAGTCAATAAACCCGTAACCCGTAACTCGCAACCCGTTTACTTGAGTGTATCAATTTTTTCGTGGTGTTGTGTTTTGATTTCCAATAGATTTTCCTGTTTGGCATCCTCAAAGGCGTCTTCACCTCTGTATATCAGGACACCAAGTGTCAGCAAAATTAAGCCGAGACTGAATATCGAAAATTTCCAGCCCCACATATTGCCGATGTAGTCGTCGTTAGGGTCAGTATTTTTGTTATCCGTATTTTCTGCCATAATTATCGTGATTAGAGTAGCGCATTCTTTGGCTTGTAATTGATTAGACTGTAATTATATTCTATCTTTCTTACACTTCAAAACATACTTAAACACATATATTCTACATTGTATTCATCAGTAAGATAAATTACGCCGGGTTCACCGTGACTATAATTGGAAAAAGAAAGCCTTATCCCATATCCATCTTTTACTAATCGCATTTTTGAAAGCTCTTGATATGGAAGAACCATTGAATCCTGCTTGAATTCAATTGCCCAAATGATATTATCATCTTTGTCGAATTTTATTAGTTTTGGTGACAAGGAGTCTGATAAGTTCATAAACCCAAATTTACCATTCGGAATTTGAATTTGTTGTTCTAAATTTAAATTTTTATCATGAATCGCTATCGTATCACCATAAACCGGACCATCTGACATTACACATTCACCTACCTCGTCTAAAAATTCTGTAAACTCATACATCTTGTAGAAGAAGTATCCTACCAAAGTGATTAAAATTAAGATTGCTATGATTACTACTTTCTTCATAAGATAAAAATACGAATCACGTCGTTTTCACGTTCTCATAATTCCTTTTGACGAATTGCAAAACGGTACGAATGATATTTCCCATATTTTCGCAGCGTTTGAATTTTGGGTCAGTCGTAAATTCAAAAATATCTTGTCGTAGCGACTTCACTTTTTCGGGCAGTGAAATCGTATCGTTTTCCATACAATCAATCAATGCCCAAATTTGTTCATCGACATTCAAAATACGCTTGGCGAGTATCGAACGTTCTTCTTTTTGATATTGGTCAATAGAATATTTTTGTAATTTCTCCTTGACCAAGCCGACCATTTGCTTGTTTTCCTTGAAAAAATGAGGACGATACACCTTCAAATTCCCTTCGAAACATTGTTGGTCAAAATCAATCGCGCGAATTTTGTAAATCACATTGTCAAAATCGTGAATTGGTACGACGACATAATTATACGAACGCATGTCACCCAATAAACGCATCATGCATCGTTCGTTAAATTTGACAAACTCTTTGGCAATCTGCGACTTAGCCCGTTCCGGTAGGGTAGGGAAGTAGTCGCGAATAAAATCATCGCCCGGAATCCCCGCGATATGTTCTTCAATTAATGTTTCTTTGTACACTAAAAAGTTGATACGATTCGGCGATAGAATATGTTCCAATTCCAGCCCATACACCCGTGAGGCATCCGCCCTTTTTAAGTACAAATACGTATAATTATCATTCAAAATATTCCGCACTTTCACGCGAAATGGTTTTGAATTACCGAAGGTGCAATAATCAATTGTATCAATCGTCAGATACTGAATTGTCTCCTCATTTCCGTCCGAATGAAGCAAGGTGTAGACTTTTTTCAAGCTTAATTCAATCTCATCTCGCTCATATTCTTCGTAATGTGCGCGTACCCAAAGCGTGTCATTTCCTTTATCATCATACACGACCATCGACCCCGAAAATCGCAGCAAATCATCATAAAAAATCGTGATTTTTGTATTGCGATTATACGTCGTCAGATATTCGCTCAACATCAAATTGATGGGAAACGTCGGCTTTTTTTTCGACATCAATTTTTCTTCCATAAAAGCAAAGATAGCTTTCAACCTCAACTTCAACCTCAAACTCAACCGCAAATTTTAAAAAGAAATTCCAACGAAGTTGAAATTATAATTGCGCTTGAAGTTGAGGTTGAGTTTGTATTTGAAGTTGAAAATCACTCAATCCCCAAGAATTGTTCAAATAACTCAAAAAATTTCTCCGGTTCCTCCAAGTATGGATTATGTCCGCTTTGTTCAAACATCACAAACCTTGCCTGTGGCATATATTTTTTGTATTGCACGACCCATTCCGGTGTCGAAACCCCATCATAACGTCCTGCAACTATGAGTGCTGGTGCTGTGATATTTTTCAACTGTCGCCTTACATCCCAATCGCCCATGCTACCCGTTACGTGAAAGTCTGCATCTCTGCCGACGATGGTGTAATACACATCGCTACTCCACGAACGCACCTTGCGGTTGGGCATAGGTTGTCTGAGTTTGGTGTCATGATAATAGATATATTTTACAGGAAAACTACCATACAAATCGCTAAACACAGGGTCACTCGACACATATCCTTCCAAGCGCAATGAATCCACCAATCGCCATTTTTCGGGAAAATGTGTTTTGGCATAATGATTATAGCTATCGCAGTTAGCTTGCCACATTAATCCGCTATGAAAGCCGTTGATGAGAATCATTTTATCAATGGAATCGGGATATTTGACGGCGTAGGCTTGAGCTACTACAGTTCCATAAGAATGCCCTACGACCGACCACTTTTTGAGTTTTAGTTTCTTGCGAATTGCCTCCAATAATTCCACATCATTATCAATCGAATATTCACTTTTATCCTTTGCATCATCTGACATGCCGCGTCCCAAAGCATCAAAAAATACGACTTGTATATTTTTGTGATATTTACCAAAATTACCTTGCAAGTAATCATGTGAATTGCCCGGACCACCTGCGATAAATACGACAGGATTTCCCTTGCCTTTGGTTTCTACATTAATATTGTAGCCATTGATTTTTAGGGTTTTAGATTTAAATTCATCATGTATGCTTTCTTGCGCGGTTAAGCTGAAAGTGTATCCAAAAAAGATAAAAAATAGAATGATTAACTGTTTCATGTTATTAGAAATTTGGTGAAACGTAAAACGATTTTGCAAATTGTCCTGCTTGTAGGCTTACTTACTTGACGATTTGCAAAATCGTTTTACGTTTATCTCGCCAAAATAACGTATTTTTCGGTGGTAAAAAATGTATTATTTGACAATAAAATTCACAAACTCAATGAACTTTATGAACTCAATAAACTAATAACTGTTCTACTATTATGGAATTCAAAGTAAATAAAACAGAAGCGGAATGGAAGGAAATCCTCACACCGGAAGAGTATCGCGTATTGCGACAAGCAGGTACAGAACGTGCTTTTACAGGCGAATATACTGATACAAAAAAAGAAGGAATTTACGAATGTGCGGGATGCGGATTTGAATTATTTTCTTCCGAAAATAAATATCACTCAGGTTGTGGTTGGCCCAGCTTTTGGGGCGAATTAGAATCGGCAAGTATTTTTCAAAAAGAAGATAACTCTCACGGAATGAGACGGATAGAGTTGCTATGTAGCAATTGCGGTGGACACCTCGGTCACATTTTCAATGACGGACCACCACCTTCCGGTAAGCGATACTGCATCAATTCTGTATCAATGAAATTTAAACCCAAAGAAGTTTAAGATTAAGTTTAAGTCTAAGTTCAAAAACGTAGTTTGGCGTAGCCAAACTTTCGTAAATTTAAACTTAATCTTGAACTTAGACTTAAACTTCATCAGGAATAATCTGCTGTACGCAATTTCTTACGTGCCTGTTTGCGTTCGGCGGTGGCGCGTTTATTTTTCAGTCGCTTTTCCTGAATCTCCTTCGGAATAGCAGTAGCAATGCGTTTCTTTTCTTTTACCAATGATTGCGACAGCAACATGTAAAAGAGGTCAATCGCTTCTTGCTTGTTGCGATGCTGCGAGCGCGTTTTTTCACTTGTGATGTGCAAGTGACCACTCACCGACATGCGATGATTCAATCTTTTCTTAATCATCGCCTTTTCCTTGATAGACAATAAATTGGATGAATCAACGTGAAATAAAAGCATCACTTTTGAGGATACTTTATTGACGTTTTGCCCACCTTTTCCACCGCTTCTGGATGTCTTGAATGAAAATTCCTGTGTAAAATCTCTCTGCTTCATTTTAATAACTTTTTGATGGTTAAGCCTTTTTTATATGCATAAACGTGTTTTTGCCGTAAATCGTTCGGCAAAACTACAATTTATATAATAAATTTTTAAAAATAAGATAAAAAATATTGTATAGGTGCAATTTTGAGATAACCTATGTTTGGATTGGGAGGTAAGGATTGCCATGTGTGTGAAGGTGTCGATAGTGAGTTTATCAATAGAGTTTTTGTATTATATCTAACGGTGGGATTAGCGAAAAGGTTGGGTTTTAGAAGACATATTATTAAAGTTTTTGCGAAAATTCGTTAACAACATTTCATTTATTCAAATTTTAATGATTTACTTCGTAGTTTTGATTAATGTTTTAACGCAGTCCATAGCTCAAAAGTCCATAGTCCATAGCTGAAAAAAATAAAATTGACTTGTTACTATGGACTATCGACTACGGACTATTGACTATTCACAAATAATTCAAATTAATCTATGAGACAATTGATTACAAAAATTGGTATGATACTCTTGGTAGTTTGCCTTGTAGTAGTTACAGCAAATGCGCAGCGCGTGGTCAGTGGTACTGTTACAGATGATAGCGGTACACCTGTATCTTATGCCAATGTGTATGTAAAGGGAACAACGATAGGAACCACGACGGACCTTGATGGTAATTACAGCCTAAAAGTACCGGAGGGAGCAAGCGCCTTGATGGTCAACTATGTGGGCTTCAAAGAACGCGAGATTGATATTTCGGACGGCGGCACCTCCTTCAATGTCAATATGTCCGAAGGAACAGAGTTGGACGAGGTAGTAGTAACCGGAACAAGAGGAAAACCACGTACAGTCATAGGTTCTGCTGTACCAATTGACAATATCAATGCAGCAGATTTGCGAGCAAGTGGTCAGAAAACGGTTGATCAAATGCTCAATTTTAAAGTCCCTTCCTACAATTCGAGCAACCAAACGATTTCGGATGCTACGGCACACTTTGACCCTAGCGAATTACGTAATCTCGGTCCTTCGCGTACCCTCGTACTTGTTAATGGAAAACGCAAAAATCAAAGCGCACTCGTTTATGTGAATGATACGCCGGGTAAAGGTGAAGTTGGTACAGATATGAAGAGTATCCCGCAAGAATCAATTGAACGCATAGAGGTACTTCGTGACGGTGCGGCGGCTCAATACGGCTCGGATGCTGTAGCAGGTGTGATTAATATTGTTTTGAAAGAAAGAACGGACGGTGAAGTATCACTCGGAACAGGTATCACCACACAAGGCGATGGTTTGACGTATGATGCTGCGGTCAATAAGGGGTTTGCTATCGGCAATGGCGGCTCAATCAACCTAACAGCAAGCTATTATCACCAAGACGAAACCAATCGCGCAGGGGAACCGGGTGGCGATGGTTTATTTGGTGTTATTTTCGGAGATGATGATATTTTGAACGGTACACACCCATGGATTCAAGAGAATCCTGATTTAGGGATGACTGTCGGACAACCGAATTACGACAAAGTCTCTGCACTTGCTAATATTGCACTTCCTTATGGTACCAATAATAAAGCGTATGTAACGGCAGGCTACACTCGTCGTGATGGTACTTCCTACGCGCTTTTCCGTGCGCCTTATTGGATTCCCGAACAATACGGTGGTAGCCTCGAACCCGGTGGTACAGGCGCAGATTACGGAGGTTTTCAACCAACTTTTGAGACGGGTATCAATGACATCACGCTCATTGCCGGGACACAAAATGATTTTAATGGTTGGAAAACTGACCTTAGTGTTGCCTATGGTAGTAATGACGTAGCTTACACCATCGGAAATACGGTAAATACTGACTTGGTGGATGATACGGGTAGCAGCCCTTCGGAATTTGACGCAGGAGCTTATGCTTTTAGCAATATCGTAGGAAACTTGGATATTTCGAAGAGTTTTGTGGATGATGCTTTGACCGTTTTTGCAGGTACGGAAGCGCGTCAGGAAAACTTTGTTGTCACGGCAGGACAGGAGGAATCTTACTACGGCGGTGGCGCACAATCTTTCCCCGGTTTGCAACCAAGTAATGCGCTTGACGAGTCAAGAACGAATGTTGGGGTGTATCTTGGTGCAGATTATGATGCTACTGAAAATACACTCTTAGGGGGGGCTTTACGCTTTGAAAATTATTCGGATTTTGGTAGTAATTTATCATGGAAACTCAATGCAAGACAGTTTTTTGCGGATAAAAATGCAGCAGTTAGGGCATCAGTAAGTACAGGTTTTCGTGCGCCTTCTTTGCATCAAATTTATTTGAGTAATATTCAAACACTCGTATCGGGTGGTACAGTCTCCAATCAAGGTACATTTAATAATGTCAGCGATGTTATACGTGGTTTGGGTGTACCGGCTTTGGATGCGGAAACGTCATTCAATATCACCGCAGGTTTGACTTATCGTTTAACGGATAATTTCTCTGTTTCGGCGGATTACTATAATATTACCGTAGATAATCGTGTCCTTTTCACAGGTGAAATCGGTTTTGATGGTGACGATATGAATATTAATCCGGTAGAAGAAATACTTATTGCAAATAGCGTTACTAGTATCAAATACTTCGTAAATGCGCTTGACACGCGTACCAATGGATTTGATTTGGTAGCAGATTATAGAGGTTTAGCTTTAGGTGATGCAAGTAGCCGTAACAAATTGGACGCAGTTCTTTCTCTGAACTTAAATCAAACAACAATCACGAATGATGAAATTACTTCTCCGGGAGTCGTTGGTGATGTAGGTTATGAAATTTTCAACAGAAAAGAGCAATCCAGAATCACTTCTGCACGTCCAAATACAAAGGCTTTGTTGGGACTTACCTTTAGAAATGACCGTCTTAGAGTTGGTTTGAATAATACCTACTTTGGTTCAGTTACTTGGCAACACGCTTCTGACGCCAGCTTAGACCAAACTTTCGACCCAAGATTGGTTACTGACTTATTATTAGGTGTAAAATTAGTCGAAGGACTCAACTTAGATTTGACTGTCAACAATGTTTTCAATGTCTATCCTGAAGTCATTGACCCGGGGTCTGATTTTGTAACGGACTTGGGAGGACGATTCCAATACCCGTGGGAAGTCAATCAATTCGGCTTCTTAGGTACAGTTGTTAAACTTGGTTTGTCTTATCAATTTTAAAACATAATACAGATACTTCTCTGTGAATATAAAAAGCGTCATCTCAATCGTTTGGGGTGACGCTTTTTAGTTTCGTATTACATCAAGTTACATTCTCTTAATATCTCCGTCTAAAATATTGATACAAACTATACGTTATGAGAACATTATGCCTCCCATTCCGTATAAATTTCATGATTTCAAATTTCGCATAAAGTAGGGCAAAGACTATTTTGTAGGTGTCTTCTTTTTAGAATCCAATCACCTCATTTGAATCGGAATTTGGAATTTATTTTACAGCACAACCAACCATTTATATATTACACTGCGTTGTAGTAGTTGAAATGAATAATTTTGTGATTTTCGGTTTTTGGTTTTTGATTGTTTTTAATCTGAATTATAAATTATCTATCAATCAAGAATCACTGAATCAAAAATCAAAAATGATTCAAAATTACCAATGAGATACTCGCAACATAGCACAGAAACCGAACTCATCGAGGGATGCCGTCGCAAAGACCGTCTCGCGCAGGAGTACTTGTATCGCAAGTATTACGGCAAGATGATGAGTGTGGCGATGCGCTATGCCGGCTCTCAAGATGAAGCACTTGAGATTCTCAATGCGGCGTTTTTGAAAGTCTTTCATGGCATTGAAAAATACCGCCGTCGCGAGCAGAGTTCCTTTAGCGGTTGGGTAGCCACGATAGTCACCAATGCGGCGATAGACCACATCAGGCGACATACCAACTACCGCAATCGTATGGAATTCAACATCGAAAAAGAACCTGCGATAAGCAATTTGGCATTGGACAATTTGGGCATGGAAGACCTCTACCGTCTCATCCAAAAACTGCCAAAAGCATCGCGCACCGTTTTTTCGATGTATGCTATTGACGGGTACAAGCATCGCGAAATTGCCGACATCCTCAATATCAGTGAGGGTACATCGAAATGGCATTTTGCGAATGCAAAGAAGGAACTACAGCGATTGATTATCAATCGTGATAAGCATTTAAAAGCAGTGTAATGAGCGTCCCTAATAATATAGAAAATTTTGATTGGGGGAAATTAAAAGACCACGAATTCGAGTTCAACGAAGCGGCTTGGCAAGACATGGAAAGTCGCATCAATGCCACCGAATCGCCTTTTAATTTCCTACAAAACATACAAGCCTTTCTCACACTGGCAACGGTATTTTATTTCCTTGTTGTGCTGGTATTGGTATATCATGTAGCATCGAAATCAACTGACAACCAAACTACGACCAACACAAAAGCTACTCAAGAAATCGACACAGCCTTGTGGCTCCCGTTTTTAGAAAGCAATATCAATCAAGCACCCAACTCTCCCTACCTCTGGAATCTGACCACCACAAATACCTACTTTGGCGAAGACCTGCCCGTACTTCTGGCAGGCGACGCTAAGGCAACCGCCCCTCGCGCTGCGACCCTCTCTGAACGCCTTCAAAACTACGATGCCTTTACAAATCCCGACAAAGTCTACCTCCATATTGACCGTACTCTCTACCGCCCCGGCGATGACATCTGGTTCAAAGCTTATGTGCGTGATGCAGGTACGCTACGCGCGAGCAGCATGAGCGAAATGCTATACGTCGAACTCATTAATCCTGCAGGAAAAACACTACACAAACGCAAACTCATCGCACTTGATGGATACGCAAAAGGTGATTTCCGAATCGGCGAAGAAATGTCCGGCGGTATTTACAAAATTAAAGCTTATACTAATTGGCAACGCAATTTCGAGGACTATTTTGAAAAGGAAATACAGGTACAAAAACCCGTTATTCCTAAGTTGGCGATGCAGCTCGAATTCGAACGCAAAGCTTACGGTCCGGGCGATGAAGTTACAGCAAATCTAACACTTGAAACTGCTGACAATCAACCCCTAAAAGAAAATGTATTTGAATACAAAATAAATATTGACGGAAAAGAAATCTTAAAGAAATCAGCTACGACAGATACGGAAGGTAAATCGAATGTGAAATTTATTTTACCCGATGAATTAGACACGACAGACGGTTTGTTGAATGTTGTAATTGATTATAAAGGAACAAAAGAATCTATTGCGCGTGCCATTCCAATCGTATTAAATAAAGTCGATGTACAATTCTTCGCCGAAGGCGGTGACTTGCTTAGTGGCATGCCTGTACGTGTGGCATTCAAAGCCTTGAATGAATTCGGAAAACCGGCGGATGTGGAAGGAATGATTGTCAACACCAATGGAGAAAAAGTTCTTGCTTTCCAAAGCTATCATCAAGGTATGGGCGCGGTAGAATTTGAGCCTGTTTATGGTGAAAATTATACTGCAAAAATCACCAAACCACGTAATATCACAGAGACTTTTAAACTTCCGACAGTTAACGGAACCGGTTTTTCTCTTAAAATTGATAATCGCAAAAAATCATCCTTAGATGTTGGCGTGGTTTCCACCCAAGAAGCAAAACTGACGCTTATCGTACAATCGCGCGGACAAATTTGGTTGGAGAAAAGAATAAAAGTCAAACCCGGTATCACACCTGTGACGATTTCTACTTCTAAATTACCGATGGGTATCGCGCAGATTACGCTACTGACGCCAAACGAAACCGAGCTTGCCGAACGACTTGTTTTCCTCAATAAACACAAGCAATTGGATGTTTCGATTAGTACGGATAAAAAACAATATTTGCCGCGCGAAAAAGTCGAAATGACTATCAAGGTAAAAGACGAAAACGGCAGACCCGCACCCGGTAATTTCTCGCTTTCTGTAGTTGATAATAATTTGCTCTCATTTGCCGATGATAAGCAAGCGAATATTTTGGCGCACACCTTATTATCTTCTGATATTAAGGGGAATATAGAAGAACCCAATTTCTATTTTGAAAAAGATAACGCGAAAGCAGACGAAGCGCTCGACCTGCTAATGATGACGCAGGGCTGGCGTAAATTTGAATGGAAAAAAATCAATATCGCTCCCGATGTCGCTGTTGAACATGCCAATGAAAAAGCGACACTTGCAGGCATGATTCGAGGTGAAGACAGTAAACCAATTGCCAACGCTTTAATTCGCATTCCGGGAACATCGCTGCGCCAACGTACTGATGAAAATGGTAAATTCCGTTTTGAAAATATTGATATATCAAAAGGAACGTATCTTAAAATTCAAGGAGAAGGTTACCCCGAAAGTTGGGCTAGAATCAGGCAGCATAGTGAGTCACTTATTTTTCTCGTAAGCAAAGAATATGCTATGGCGAGCGACTTGAGTAATTATAGTGGCAGATACAGTTCAACTCGCATCGAGGCTATTCCCGCCGAATACGAAACCATTGTTGAAAAATATGAAATTCAGCCCGCTTCCAGTCAAATGGTGGCTACTGAACCTGTATTTGAAAAGGTCATGGATAGCGTGTTGGTCAAAGTTGCCACAGCAACCGAGCCAGCCGAATACCAACTGTTCGTAAAGGATGTTTTACTCGAAAAAGCAAGTTATGAAGAAGTCGAAGTTCCTGCTGAATACGGAACGATTGAACGTATAGTGCTGAAAAGACCCGCTACAACCCGTGAGGTAGCCATTCCTGCAACATTCTCCACTGTTACACGTCGCGTGTTAGTTGGAAATGAGTATAAGACAGTCACTATGGCAGCCGACCCTAATGTTGATTATATTAGCAGAGAAGAAATTTGGTTAGATGTTCCTGAAAGTGGAACTTTGACATATATGTGGAAAACTCCACAAAATAATTTATCACTCCCAGAATTGAAGGGAAAATTATCTGCTACCGGAGTCAGTGTGAAAGATATTGAAGAAATAGAAAATAGAAATGTAGCGAATTACAAAATGTACTACCTCGAAGAAGTGGAAGCTGCTAAAGAAGAGGAAGTTAAGATTCCTGCTGAATATGTGACCAAAGAGCGACGAGTACTTGTAGAAGCTCCCAAAATGGAGAAAGTAGAAGTTTCGGCACAATTTATTGAGGTAGAAACTTGGGTGCAAAATGAATTTGGTGATTACGAAATTAAGATGGAGCAAAGAGAAGTTGTTCCTGAGCATTTTGTGTATCACATTATACCTGCAAAGTTTGATACGCTTCAGGAGCAAGTGAAAATTTCATCGCCTACAGCGCGACTTAAAACGACGCCTCCTAAGCATGAAGTACGTTCGAAAAATATCACCAAATCGGCAGAAGAAGGCTTCACAATGAACGGTTTTTACCGCGCTCGTTCCTTCTACGCTAATAAATATGATAAGCCACGCAGGTCTGACAAACGCACTGATTTTCGTCCGACGATTTATTGGAATACGAATGTAGATATAGGCAATAGCGGCATGAAAACGTTGACATTTTACAACTCAGATGCGACGACGACTTTCCGTACAATGTTGGAAGGTTTTTCGGAGAAAGGTGGTATCGCGCACGCTACGCACAAGCATCATACGCAGATTCCGCTTGGTATGGATGTGAAAGTGCCGACGAATATCTTATTGGGAGATAAAGTCTCTATTCCTCTGACAATCAGTAATAATTCGGGTGATGATGTAACGGGCAAATTGAAAGTCAATGCTCCAAAGAATCTCAAATTATTAGAGGAAATTCCACAAGAACAAACGGTTACATCTGGCAGTGCCAAGACGATATTATTGGAATATGAAGCCACAGGTGTAGTAGACGGTACTTTCAAAATTCGTTTTGATGGCGGTGAATTTAAAGATGAATTTGAAGCAAATATCAAAACAGCAAAACGTGGTTTTCCTGTCGAAGCGATGTATTCAGGTGCGGAAATGACGCAAGATTTTGAAGTAGAAATCAAAGAACCCATCAAAAATAGTCTTGAAGCGCAACTCACGATTTATCCTGATATTCTCGGTGAGGTGATGACGGGATTAGATAGAATGTTGAGGCAGCCACGCGGATGTTTTGAACAGGTTTCAAGCAGTAATTACCCGAATATATTAGCATTAAATTATTTATTGGAAAATAATATTATCAATAATGAGATTGAAAAAACTGCGAATGAATATTTAGCCGAAGGCTATAAAAAACTAACAGGTTATGAAGTAGATGGCGGTGGTTTTGACTGGTATGGACGCGCACCTGCACATGAGGGGCTGACGGCGTATGGCTTGATGCAATTCA
>JAHDEO010000648.1 GCA_020628725.1 Saprospiraceae bacterium | reverse complement strand
TAGTCTAGTTCTACATACGCGAGGCATGGGCTGGAAGCACCGTGCTACGTTGTTGCAAACAATTCTTTCCCTCAAACGTTGTACTATTTTTACGTAATTTTGAGGAAAACTGTACAGGCGACTTTAGTCGCCATGTGATAAAAAAATCTGATAGACATGGCGATTGAAATCGCCTGTACGGGGGCTTTAATCACAAATCCATGCAGAAGATAAAGACTTTAGGCGAATTAAAAGCATCCGGCTACAAGCCGCAATCAATAAAAGAAGAACTTCGGAAAAATCTCATCACCAAATTACAAAAAAAGGAATTGGTTTTTGAGGGAATTTTGGGCTTTGACGATACCGTTTTACCGGACATCGAACGGGCGATTTTGTCACGGCATAATGTATTGTTACTTGGCTTGCGTGGGCAGGCGAAAACGCGTATTGCGCGTTTGTTGGTGCATTTGTTGGACGAATATATTCCTGTGGTGACAGGGTCGGAATTGAATGATGACCCTTTGCAACCGCTGTCGCGATATGCGCGGGATTTGATTGCCGAAAAAGGCGATGACACTCCCGTAGAATGGATGCACCGCGATGAGCGATATGTCGAAAAATTGGCTACGCCCGATGTAAGTGTAGCGGATTTGGTGGGCGATGTAGATCCGATTAAAGCAGCAACTTTGAAGCTGCCATATTCGGATGAACGAGTGATTCATTTTGGATTGATACCGCGAGCGCATCGTTGTATTTTTGTGATAAATGAATTACCGGATTTGCAGGCGCGTATTCAGGTGTCGCTGTTCAATATTTTGCAAGAAGGCGATATACAGATACGTGGTTTTAAATTGCGCTTACCGCTTGATATTCAGTTTCTTTTTACGGCGAATCCCGAAGATTATACCAATCGCGGTAGCATCATCACGCCATTAAAAGACCGTGTGGAAAGTCAGATTTTGACGCACTATCCTAAAACGATTGAATTGGCGCGTAGCATTACGCAACAAGAGGCGAAATTGAGTCCGACCCAAGAGAAAAACATCCAAGTTGCTGATGTATTGAAAGACTTGTTGGAACAAATTTCTTTCGAGGCACGAGAGAGTGAATTTATTGATGAAAAAAGTGGCGTATCGGCACGTTTGGCGATTGCAGGTTACGAAAATCTCCTGAGTACTGCCGAGCGTAGGATGTTGATTAATGGCGAAAAATCTACCGCCGTGCGGGTGACGGATTTTTGGGGTGTCATCCCTGCGATTACGGGTAAAGTGGAGTTGGTTTACGAAGGCGAGCAAGAAGGTCCGTACAGTATTGCGCTACACCTTTTGGGCGAGGCGGTAAAGAAACAATTTCTAACGATTTTCCCGCATCCCGATCGCTCAAATGATGGTGGACGCGACTTATATAGTCCGATTCGTATGTGGTTTTCTGATGGTAATATAGTCAACCTATTCAACGATGGCGACGATAAAGATTACAAAAAACAACTCGACAGCGTAGCCGGACTCGGCAGACTTGTCGATAGTGTCAACGTCCCGAAAGCAGACCGCTACCTTTACATGGAACTTGCGCTACACGGTTTAGCAGAGTTTGATGTAGTCACCAAAGAGGTGGTCGAATCCAAACTTTCTTTCCGAGATATGCTGGCAGATATGCTTGGCGACATTGATTAATGGATAATGGACAACGGATAACGGACAATGACATATCGTTTTCGCTACGCGAAAACACAGAAAATTATCCATTATCCATTATCCGTTATCCGTTGCAACACCGTTTCTATTAATTTTTCTACTATTTTTTTCGGGTTTTTGCTGAATTGATGCCGGATACGATTGGCTAATATAGCATTGCAGGAGAGGGCTTTGTGCCCGAGCGCGTGGGCGAGTCCGTAGATGCCTGCGGTTTCCATTTCAAAGTTGGTGAGGCGATAATTTTTGTATTGAAATTTATGTAATTTTTCGATAAAATTGGTCGTATTTGGCTGCAAACGCAATACCCGTCCCTGTGGCGCATAAAATCCCGGACAAGTCAGTGTGATACCGCGCAACATATCTTCTTTTCCTATTTTTTCGATGAGTGATTGATTCCCCGGCGCAATGTAAGGCTTGGGAATGTGTGGTTCATTGAGTTGTTTTGTAAACTCATTCAATAAACTCTTTTCCTCAGACGTAATTTTCTGACTATAATAATTCATCAAACCATCTAAACCGATTCCATATTCAGATACCAAAAGACTATCCACTGCGACATCGGATTGTAAGCATCCTGACGTACCTATTCGTATGATATTCAGTGAAATAGGAGAGGAGAGGGGCGTTCTGGTTTTGAAATCAATATTGGCGAGGGCATCGAGTTCGTTGAGCACAATGTCGATATTGTCCGTGCCGATGCCTGTGCTAATGACGCTCATGCGTGTACCCGCGAGCGTACCTGTGTGGGTGACAAATTCGCGTTTTTGTACTTGATGTTCGATGTGGTCGAAGTGGTGGGAAACCATCTCTACGCGGTCGGGATCGCCTACGGTGATGATGGTCTGTGCCAACTGCTCAGGTCGTAAATTAAGGTGATAAATGCTGCCGTCAGGATTGATGATAAGTTCGGATTCCGGTATCATAGTAATGCGATAATGTTGAAATGCGTCAATGCGACAATGTTTTTTCGCAAATGTACGGGATGTTTGGGAGAAAATTGAAAGGATAGCTTCACGTATATTTAGGATTGGAATGGGGGCAGTTCAAAATTTTTCGGATAGGACACAGATTGAACGGATTAAACAGATTAGAATATATAAAAATCCGTTTTTATCCAATTAAATCTGTTCAATCCGTGTCCTATCCTTATGTTATAATT
>JAHDEO010000107.1:8331-17822 GCA_020628725.1 Saprospiraceae bacterium | reverse complement strand
AGTTTTCGTGTCCTTTGTGTCCTTAGTGGTTCAAAAAACGTTTGCTTAGTTTTGTCTCCCTACTTAATTATCAGGATAAACTTAGACTTATCTACCATGCCAAAGCATTTTGTTTCTAATAAAGATGAATCACCGCCCCTGTTTCACAATAAATTTCTTGACCTATTTTCGCGGGTGCACTGGAGTGTGCCTTTATTTGTGTTTGTACCTGTGGTATTGGCATGTATATATTGGGGATTGATGGATTACAAATTAGGGTGGATGATAGTGCCGTGGTTTGTCGGTGGTGTGTTATTTTGGACTTTTGCAGAGTATGTGTTGCATCGCTTTGTATTTCACTACGAACCACCGGGGAAATTAGGTAAGCAAATTCACTTCATCATGCACGGTGTGCATCACGACTATCCTAATGACTCTTTGAGATTGGTCATGCCGCCCGCTTTAGGAATTCCTTTGGCATTTTTGTTTTACTATCTATTTACCAATGTGTTAGGTATAGCGAATACAATGCCTTTCTTTGCAGGATTTATTAGTGGTTACCTTGTATATGATATGACGCATTACGCATTACATCATGCCAATATCAAGCATCCATATTGGAAAAAACTCAAAGAACATCACATGGTTCACCATTATCATGACCCCGACAATGGATACGGTGTAAGTAGTGATTTTTGGGATAAAATCTTCCGTACAGAATTTAATTTAGTTAAAAGGTCAAAAACGGTAGACGGTGGACGGTAGACGGGTTACGGCTACATGTACACGAGTCAAACGAATTAACGAGTAACGAGCAACGAATCACCATGCACCTTCTACAATTTTTCTTAAAAAGGCTTGCCTATGGAATGGTAGTTTTAGTGTTGGTCGTAGTGATTGTATTGTCGATTATCTACCTTGCACCTGTCAATGCTGCGCGGCTCACTTTCGGACAAAATGCCGATGCTGCAATGGTTGAGCAGAAGAAGAAAGAATTGGGCTTGGATAAACCTCTGACGACACAATTTCGCCTCTATCTCAATGATGTCTCTCCTTTATCCATTCACGAAAATACCGAGTATAACCAACAGAAATACAAGTATTTAAAACTCATTCCTTTCGGCAAACGTGTCTTTGTAGCGAAACTCCCTCATCTACGTGAATCTTTCCAAACAGGCAGAAAAGTCTCCGATATGCTACGCGAAGCCATACCCGCTACGGTGATTTTAGCGGCTACCGCAATGTTTTTCGGGGTCTTGATTGGAGTGGTTTTGGGCATTATTGCGTCTTTAAAACAGTATTCGTGGTTTGATAATTTAGCGGTGATTACCTCCACTTTTGGGTACTCGCTACCGAGCTACGTGACGGGAATTATTATCGCCATTATATTTGGTTATTACCTCAAAGATTGGACGGGCTTGAATCTGCAAGGAGGGCTAATCGACATAGATAATTTTACGGGAGAAAGAGTCTTTGTTTGGAAAAACCTCATCCTTCCTGCAATTGCTTTGGGCATTCGTCCGGTGGCATTGATTACGCAATTGACGCGTTCTTCGATGTTGGACGTATTAAATGAAGATTATATTCGCACAGCTCGCGCTAAAGGGCTTTCATTTTATAAAGTCGTCTTCAAACATGCACTCCGCAATGCGCTCAATCCTGTATTAACTGCGGCTTCGGGTTGGTTTGCGAGCTTACTGGCAGGGGCGTTTTTTGTCGAGAAAGTCTTCAATTTCAACGGCTTAGGATTACTGACTATCAATGCTTTAGTCAATTATGATTTGCCTGTCGTGTTGGGAGCCGTCTTATTTTCGGCATTTGTATTTGTATTAATCAACTTATTTGTGGATATGTTGTATGCTTTATTGGATCCGCGAGTTGTTGTTGGAAAATAATTGATTTGGTGATTTTTGATTTTAGATTTTTAATTGAGTTCAAGTTAATATTAATCAAAATCAATGAACCAAAAACCAACAAAATACCGTTCAAATAGAGTAAATGTTAAAATTGGCACTTTCATTGATATAAATGCTGAAATGCTACAATGCGTCAATGCTACAATGTTTTCCATTGACGCATTGTAGCATTTCAGCATTAACGCATTATTTATTTATTCATTCATTCAAAATTCATTCATTCAAAATTAGTTTATGAATTTCTCGAAGGCGAAGACATATCTCGAAAAAATTAACTTACTGTATCAAGGCATTCAGGAGGACAATCAGATGAGTCCGATTGAGCGTAAATTGATGTTGGATTATATTTCCAATTTGTATGATTGTTTTTGGTATGATGAGCAGCAAAATAGTACTCCCGCAACGCCAAAACCACAGAAAATTACGCCCCGTCCTCCGGTGAAAGTTGCTACTCCTCCCCCACCGCCAACGCCTGCTCCCGAAGTTGTGGAAGCTCCCATAGCGCAACCTGCTTATGTGCCTCCTACACCTGCACCTGCCCCAAAACCCGAACCTGTGATAGCAGAACAACCGGTAGTTGAGAAACCTCAACCTAAGAGATTTGACCTCAACCTACATAAAGCGAAAGTAACTCCTGCTGCTGCGGTCGGTTTCAATGCTGTGTATAACGAATTATTTGAGCAAGAAGGCACAAAGGATTTGTCGCAAAAATTGAGTGAACGCCCTATATCTTCATTGAAGTCTGCATGGGGTGTGGGCGACAAATTTTTAATTGTAAATGAATTATTCGGCAAAGATATTTCCGCCTTCGATGATGCGATTGATAAATTGAATGGAATGTCGAGTATAGACGAAGCGCGAGGTTATCTGGAGCAAAATGTCATTGAAAAATACAATTGGACGGATGTGAATAAATTGTCGGTTTCTAAGAATTTCATTAAGACGATTAGGAGAAGATATATCTAAAGTCCTGTCATTTCAAGTGCTGAATTTCGGAAATAAAGCATAAATATCTCGAAGTCCAGTACTTGAAATTCTACCCCATAACGTCACCTTCCTCAATCCGGTCACAAAAAAAAGCGTTTTTTTTCTACTGTGACATGCCAAAAACCTATATTTTTTTCGTCACGGATTTTTATCGCACCTTACACAGGCTAATATTTTCCTTTTTTCACCTTATTAATAGTAATGTTAATTATCAAATATTAGCATTAAAATATAGTGAGAAATACAAATTAACGTTTAAGTCTTATAATATCTACACCAAAAAGTATTTAAAATTAATACTTAAAAAAGCGCTCCAATATTCGGATTTCGACACATTATCTTTTTAACATGTTCGTTCTATGCAGTATTTATCGCGTTTTATATTTATCAAAAAAAATTATAAAAAAATCGAACGATTTTGAAACATTTAACATCGTTTTCTCGTAAAAGCGGAAAAAACAAACGCATGTTACTTTTTGGACGTTTACAGTCTAAATATAAGTATTTGCGACAAAATCCATCTTTGTTTTTGAACGGCATTTCCACAAAATCCTAAGCAAATCCATCAATTAGTCACTCCCATTTCAAGGGAAATGACTGCCACAACTCAATTTTCTATTATAATATTTCGTGTTGCGTATTATTTTTACAATAATATGACATTTGCCTTATGTATTGACAAACAGAATATTAACATCTTTTGTGCAATAGTTTCTCGGAGAATTTACAATATTTTATCCGATAAAATATTACACGAATAGAAATGTTACTATATTTACCCTGTCACTCGTAAGAGGAAAGTGATTTAAATTTCACAAGATATTGCAAGAGATTTGAATATATCAATAGAGCAGAACCTTCACCCAATTCCCATTTCAAATCTACCTGTATCAATTCTTGTTTACTGTTTCCTATCTTTCTTACGAGTTTATAATTCAAGAGGCAAATTAGCGATCCCAACTCGTAAGAAGAGAATTACAAAGATCAGGTTTGTCCCAGACGCACTATGAAGACACCCGCACGACATTCTTACTCTTTGTTCTCATAATTGGATTCGGAGCAGCACCCGACACCAAAAAAGCGGCACCTTCACTGCGATTCAGTTCGTAGGAGGGGTGAAACACTATTACCTAATACATACTAACTACTTTCGACAATGAGAACATCTATTTCGCCTAAACTCTACACGCTACTTGTATCCCTATTTTTGTCTTTCGCTTTGATAGCGTCACCTACTAATGATGACTGTGGGCTTGCCATCCCACTCGAACTTTCAGGACCTGCCATTCCTTTTGACAGTAATGGCGCAACTGACTCGGCTGCACCCGACCCAAGTTGCGATTACTATGATGGGGGCGATGTTTGGTTTAGTGTGATGATGCCTATGAGTGGACATTTATCTGTAGAGACACTCTCCGGTACAAGTTCAAATCCATGTGTTGCTTTATATGTGGGTAACTGCGAAAATCTTCTTGAATACGATTGCCGCTATGATGGTAGCCAAACGAATAATGGTTGTGTGACCATACACGATGAAGACTTAGGTGGTCAACAAATCTTCGTTCGTATTTTTCAATACAATACAGGCACAGGTGGTGCATTCGATATTCGCGCGCATGAGCCGGGTATTCCTGACAATGATTTTTGTCCTGATGCCGTAACACTTGATGTAAGTTCAAGCTGCTCACCTACCTTATATACTAATGCTAACACAACAGATTCTCCTGCGGGTATCGGCGCAACTTGCGGCTACCGCGGTGCTGATGTTTGGTTTAGAGCAAAAGTACCCGCAAGCGGAAAATTGGTCATTGATGCGATGGGTATCGACAATCCCGACCCGGTAATTGCAGTATTTACAGGACATTGTAATAATCTAAATGAATACGATTGCCAACGCAATGACAGTCCTACCGACGATGGACGTATCATTATCAATGCCCCGGAACTCGCTAATAATTTTATCTACTTTAATGTATTCCGTTACTTCAATCGCAATGGCGGCACGTTCGAATTGTGCGCTTATGAACCTGTCATTCCATCAAGCGACTTTTGTTATAATGCGGCTGAATTAGATATTAATACAAGCTGTACGCCAACTACTTATACGAATGCTTTCACCACCAATTCATCACAAGACGAAGACCCGTCTTGCGGTCTGTTTAGCGGTGGTGATGTGTGGTTCAAATTTGATATGCCCAATAGCGGCAATATCTCTATCGACATCGACCCAGGTACAAACGCCCTCCCGCACATGACACTTTATACAGGCTCATGTGGTAATATGACTGAATACGACTGTGGCGGCTACGGCTACACAGGCGACCAAAAAATCGTTGTCAGCGACCAAAGTGTTGCCGGACAAATCATGTATCTCCGCGTTTTTCAATATTATGAGCGCAATGGCGGTACATTCGACCTCTGCGTAAAAGAACCAGCCGTACCTAATAATGATATGTGTGGCGGTGCTATTGGTCTTCAAGTTGGCGGCAACGCAACAACTTTCACCAACGAATATGCGACTTCATCCAACCAAGCAGATGAGCCGAATTGTGGTGAATACGAAGGCGGTGATGTATGGTTCAATTTCATGATGCCTGCGAGCGGTCACTTAGTTGTAGATGCGATTAATGGTACGAATAATGACCCTGTTTTAGCGATTTACACAGGCTCTTGCGGCACTTTCGAATTATATGACTGCCATGTAGGTGGTGTATTGGAAGGATACAGCCGCGTGATGATTCACGATGAAGCATTGGCAGGACAAATGTTGTATTTGCGTGTATTTGAATCACAAAATGAAAGCGGCGGTTCATTTGAATTATCTTTATTTGAGCCTTCTATTCCTGATAATGATTTCTGTGTAGATGCAGTTGATTTAGGTACGCCTTCGGCGCAATGTAATGCTGTTACTTACACCAATCAATATACCACTCCATCTGAAAATGCACCCGCACCAAGCTGTGGTAATTACCTCGGTGGTGATGTGTGGTTCTCTGTGAATGTTCCTGCAAGCGGTCATTTGGCTATCGACGCAATGGGCGGTACAAATCAAGATCCCGTTGTAACACTTTACACAGGCACATGTGGCAATTTCACTCAATACGATTGCCAATACAGAGGCGGTCCTGATAATGAAAGCCGTGTTATCGTACACGATGCATCTTTGGCAGGTCAAAAATTGTACATTCGTGCATACCGCTACTTCCATCGCGAAGGTGGTACGTTCAGCCTTTGCACCTACGAGCCAAATATCCCTGATAATGATTTTTGTAGTGCTGCCGTAAATCTTGGCACTATCACCAATGAATGTGTACAAACCACTTACACCAACGAATACGCCACTTCTACGGCTTCTACGCCTGCGCCTTCTTGCGGTGTATATCAAGGTGGTGATGTATGGTACACCCTTCAAATGCCGGCAAGCGGTCATTTGGCGATAGATGCATTTAGCGGTACTAACAACTCCCCTGCCCTTTCAATTTACACAGGTACATGCGGCAATATTAGTGAGTATGATTGTCGAGAAACTGGCAGTCCAAGTGAAGACGGGCGCATCGTCATCCACGATGAGGCACTTGCCGGACAGACACTTTATTTGCGTGCGTACCAATACTACGATAAAAATGGCGGAACATTCGACCTCTGCCTTTATGAGCCGAATATTCCTGATAATGATTTCTGTGCAAATGCTATTGAATTGCCCACAGGCAACACCTGCAACATGGTGACATATAGCAATGCATTAACAACTGATTCCCCACAAACTGCGCCGACCTGCGGTTTGTACCGTGGTGGCGATGTATGGTTCAAAACACAAGTACCTGCAAGCGGACGTCTGGTGATTGATACGGATAATAACGAAATCCAACCCGTAGTTGCCGTATACACAGGTACTTGTGGTAATGCTACGCCTTACACTTGTAATGTAGGTAGCAGTTTGAATGATAATGGTGGTAAAGTATTCATCAACAGTATTTCAATGGCGGGTCAGGATATTTACATCCGCGTTTTCCAATTCTATAATAGAAATGGCGGCGATTTCAACTTGTGCTTATTTGAGCCTGTTATCCCTACCAATCAGGATTGTAGTGCGGCTGAATGGCTAACCGTTTCACAAATTCCTGATTACAAATTATTCTCTAACGAATTTACAAATATTGAAATAGATGCAGACCCATCATGCGGTACGTATCAAGGTGGTGAAATTTGGTTCAAGGCAACCGTACCACAAAGCGGTAAATTGACGCTCGATACACGCGAAGTACAAATCGACAATGCAGATATGTCTGTCTATCTTGGTACATGTAATGGTTTGGTAGAAATTGCTTGTGATGATAATAGCGGAACAGGCGATATGGCAAAAGTCACTATTGACGACCTATCACTCGCCGGACAAACTGTATTGATTCAAGTATGGAGAAATAACTCGCCTTATGGTGGTTTCTTTGGTATCAGTAGCCATGAATTTGGTGAATTGGCAGTTGAATTACTCAATTTCAAAGCTGAAGTTATCAATAATCGCCGCGTACAACTCGACTGGATTACTGCGAGCGAAACAGACAACGACTACTTCGACGTCGAACACAGTACAGACGGTATCAACTTCGTCGCAGTTGGGAAAGTAGAAGGTGCAGGTACGACAGAGGCACAACAAGTTTATCAGCACATTCACGCTCAGCCTGTTCCGGGTATCAACTACTATCGCTTGAAAGATGTGGAGTTTGACGGTACATCTAATTACTCTAATACCATCAGCGTCACAGTTGAAAAGCCCGAACGCGAAATCGGCGTATCTCCCAACCCATTCGATACAGAGCTATTCCTTTATTTTGACAAAGCATTGGAATACAACGCTTTAGTACAACTCACTGACGTACATGGCAGAATCGTTATGGAAGAACGCCTTCCTGAAGGTACCATCAATCATTACATTGACACTTCTGATTTATTGGAAAAAGGTGTATATTTCCTCACAATTCTTGATGAAGACTTCCAAATCCGCAAGTATGCGGGAAAATTCTTGAGAAAGTAACATGGAGCGCAACAAATATTAGCTGTTAGCTATTTGTTTTTTAGACGCCCGTTCTAATCTAAAATGGAAGCACCTGCACCAGCAGGTGCTTTTTTTTGTGCCATACTAGCGGAAGCTTTAGCTGCCGCGCAAAAAACAGGTTCATTTTACTTTTTCGCATAGTGAAAACCATAACATAAAACATGCATATTTAATGTCATTTCCATAAGAGAATTTTGCCATCACATTAACATGATAAAAATATTTAATTACATGGAAACACCGTTAGGTGTGAACGATTTGGTAGCTCCAAGTTTCAACTTGGGGAAGATAGTTTCCCACCTCCGAATGAGTGTCATAGACACGATGTATTAAGGGATGTAACATGCCTACGGCATTCCGGTTTTGGGGTGTTTTCTCCCCCCAAGTTGAAACTTGGGGCTACCAAATTGGACATGTCTACCGACATTTTTTGAGCCATTTATACATTTTATTTTTACTAAAATCATTTCTAAAACTCCTTATGGAAATGACATTATATGCATACTATGTATCTTAATAATTCATGTCATACTTTGCATTTCAATTTCAATAAATGTATTTTACGCGGCAACTAAAGTTTCCGCTACGTGTTATGGTACAACAATCAAATCTATTTCCTAAAATACAATCTATCTGCAAGCAATTTGAGCAAGAATACGACCTCATTTCCACGGAAAGAAAAGCACAATTACTCACCTTAAGTGATTATATTTCTCATAAAATAAAAAATAAGCACGCAGTAAAATTAATCGTCATTTGCACCCATAATTCACGGAGAAGTCACTTGGGACAATTGTGGTTAGCCGTTGGTGCCGATTACTTTCAAATTCCTGATATTCATACCTTTTCAGGTGGTACTGAGGCAACTGCATTTAATATTCGTATGGTGCGTGCCTTGCAGAATATCGGCTTTGACATTGAGACTGAAAATGCTGACGCTGATAATCCCATTTACGATGTTAAATGGAAACAGGAAATGCCTCCTTATCATGCATTTTCTAAAAAATATGAAGATAAACCCAATCCCACCACAGAGTTCGCCGCTATTATGGTTTGCACGCAAGCAGATGAAGGCTGCCCACTTGTACACGGTTGCGATTTCAGAATTGCCCTGCCTTATGATGACCCAAAAGCATTCGACGACACACCTTTGGAAGCTAAAAAATACGAAGAACGCGCCCGACAAATCGGAAGAGAAATGTTGTTTATTTTAAAAGAAGTCAGAGGTCAGAAGTCGGAATTCAGATGATTTTTCTCCCCATAGGAAATCATTAATTCCACAATTCGTCAGCACATTGACATGTTTTAACGCCACATTAACAAAAAGCCTCCGCCAAAGTATTTACTCATTCAATCTTTATTGGTAGTTTTGGGATTTTAATATCCTAATATTGAACAAATGGATTAATTCTTGATTAAAAATAGGTGTCAAACCATTCCCCAAGCGTCCTATTAAATGAGTAGATGAGTAAATGAATAAATGTTGAGTGAAACGAAATCCCGTACTAATGTCGGGAAGTAAATGTTTTTAACACGTTCATATTTGATGTATTTAG